>JAFDHS010000178.1 GCA_019308655.1 Deltaproteobacteria bacterium | reverse complement strand
GCTGATGGGGCTACGTTACTCAGGAATATATAGGCACTTCAGGATGATGCCCAAGTCCTGAACTCTGCGGCTTATTTGTAAACAGTCCTGTGAGGTAGGGACGGTCAGGTAAGCATCAAACCCTGAGATAACATTATGGATGGGCAACTACCGGTTATAGGCTTCCGGGACGGAACTTGCGAGTATCTGTCATAAAAAGCCTTTTTTTTAGTATCAACAAAAAACATACTGTAAAGCTGATTCATCCCCCACCGAATCGAAGATTCGGAAGGGGACTTCTCGGCATAGGAGTTAAACAAGGGGCGCTTTACTTGCTGACAAGTCCGCCGGCAAACAGCAACAGAATGATTTCATAAATACAAACCTGAGTATAGCTGCCAAAAATACCGTAAATAATGCCTCCGCCGATTATAGCCGGCACACCGAAAAAAACCAGAATCGCCAATTTTCTGCTGATATCCATTTTACAGCTGCTCCTTTCCATACAATTTTACATGACATATTCCCGGCAATTGGAAATAATACAATCCGGCACGGTAATCACTTTATCTTTTAACAATTACAGATTATCAAGTAAAGAAAAAAATAGATGTGAAATTGCAAACTTCTCATCCCTTTGATTGATAGCGGCATTATAATATGTTATTAAAATTAATTCTAAATTAACAGCTACGCTTTTTTGCTAAGCAAAACAATCCGGCAGCATTAGGGCAGCCGAATTGTTTTTTAAATCCAAGGAGAAAGGAACGGAAAAAAGTGACAAACAACAATGAGCTAATTGCCGTCTTTGAGACCGGCAAAGGAACAATCAGGATAAAACTTTATGCTGAAGACGTACCTTTTACGGTTGCTAATTTTGTAAACCTCAGCAGACGTGATTTTTACAAAAATCTTACATTTCACCGTGTTATTTCAGACTTTATGATCCAGGGGGGGTGCCCCCATGGTACGGGAACAGGCGGACCGGGATATCAATTTGAAGATGAATTTGTAAAAGGGCTCCGTCATGACAAACCCGGAATTCTTTCCATGGCCAATGCAGGACCTCAAACCAATGGAAGTCAGTTTTTTATTACCCATTTGCCTACTCCCCATCTGGATTACCGTCATACGGTTTTCGGCGAGGTGGTAAGTAATGAAGACCAGGAAGTTGTCAACAGTATCGTTCGGGGTGATAAAATTCATAATATCACCATTGAAGGTGACTTTTCAGAATTGATGGAAAAGACCCAAAGCAAGGTCGACGAATGGAATAAGGTACTTGATCAAAAATTTCCCGATCTTCCCAAGACTCCCCCTGTTAAATAATAGACTGAATTGATATGTTTCTTCCGACGACCCAAGAGGAACTGGACAAGCTGGGATGGAACAAACTGGATGTTATCCTGGTAACGGGGGACAGCTATATCGACAGCCCCTTTATCGGCGTAGCCGTTATCGGAAAAGTTCTGCTCAAAGCCGGCTATCGGGTAGGAATTATAGCCCAGCCCGATAGCCATTCAGGCAAGGATATCAAACGCCTGGGAGAACCGGAATTATTCTGGGGTATAACGGGAGGAAGTGTTGACTCTCTGGTTTCAAACTATACGGCAACAAAAAAAAGAAGAAAAAAGGATGATTATACGCCGGGGGGAATAAACAACCGTCGCCCTGACCGGGCCGTTATCGTTTATACCAATCTTATCAGAAAGTTTTTTAAACATACAAAGCCTGTGGTCCTGGGCGGAATTGAAGCCAGTCTCAGACGCATCAGCCATTATGATTTCTGGTCAAACAAGATACGCAAATCCATCCTGTTTGATGCAAAGGCGGACCTGCTCGTATACGGCATGGGAGAAAGGACCGTTGTAGAGCTTGCCGACAAATTAAAGGCAGAAGAAGATATCAAAGATATCAAAGGAATTTGCTATATTTCAAAGGAGAAAAAACCCGATTATATTGAACTTCCCTCTTTTGAAAAAGTGATAAAAGACAAACACGCATTTATTGACAGTTTCAATCTTTTTTATGTTAATACTGATCCACATACTGCAAAAGGCTTGTGCCAAAAGCAGGATTTACGCTATCTGGTTCAGAATCCACCAGGACCGTATTTGACTCAAAAGGAACTGGATGCCGTATATGAAATGGATTTTGAAAGAGATCTCCATCCGTTTTATAAAAAACAGGGGGAAGTCAAGGCACTTGAAACAATAAAATTCTCCCTCACCACGCACCGCGGGTGTTATGGCGAATGTAACTTCTGCGCTATTGCGGTCCACGAGGGAAGAACGGTAAGATGGCGCAGCGAAAAATCCGTGTTAAAGGAAGCGGAATGTCTTACAAAACATCCCGGCTTTAAAGGGAATATCCTGGATGCAGGCGGCCCGACCGCAAATATGTACGGATTTGAATGCAAAAAAAAATTAAGCCGCGGGAGCTGCAAGGACAAACGATGCCTCTACCCTGAAATCTGTACCCGATTAAAAGTCGATCACAGCAGCCAAATAAAATTATTAAGACGTCTAAGAAACCTGAAAGGAATCAAGAAAGTTTTTGTGGCTTCCGGTATCCGGTATGATCTGTTACTCCATGATAAAAAATATGGTACTGCTTACCTTAAAGAGATTGTCGGGCACCATGTATCAGGCCAGATGAAGGTAGCACCGGAGCATATTGAAGAGAATATACTTAAGAAAATGGGAAAACCGGGTAAAGAATCTTTGCTTGAATTCAAGGACATGTTTTACAAATTAACCCAAACAGCCGGGAAAAAGCAGTTTCTTACTTATTACCTGATGGCGGCACATCCGGGCTGCCAAGACAAGGATATGCGGGAACTTCACTTATTTGCCACAAAAAAGCTTAAAACCCATCCTGAACAGGTCCAGATTTTTACCCCCACGCCATCCACCTATTCAACTTTGATGTATTATACGGAAATGGACCCGCTGACCCGAAAAAAAATTTTTGTGGAAAAACACAATTCAAAAAAAGAGAGGCAGAAATATATCGTGGTAAAAAGAAAAAAGATGCGTTAAATTATTTTTTCCGAGTCCCTTACGGTTTATCCGGCTTAGGGAACAAGCGTTCACTAATGCTTCTTTGCTTGATGGGTTTGCCCAACAGTACATTCAAGTTGTTTTTTGCGATATAATTATCTTTCCAGAGAGCTATGGCTTTTTCATATCTTTTTTTTGCATCCTCAGGTTTGCCCTCATATCGATCGATAACCCCAAGGTTGGTATAACTGACTGATAGTCTCCGTTTTGTTTCTACTTGCGCCAATATAATTTCTTCTACCCTTTTCTTTATTATTTTCTCTAAATTCAGCCCATCAAACGCCGAATTCTCTTTATCGAAATAGGGATATATCCGGGCATAAATATCCTCTTTGCCTATATTATCCATCCTTTTCAGCCAATTCTGATAAATATCAATGCTCTTTTGAGTATATTTCCTGGC
>JAFDHS010000177.1 GCA_019308655.1 Deltaproteobacteria bacterium | reverse complement strand
TCATTAAACGCCTTCTTGCATTGAGCCAGATTTAATGAGTGCCACGCTCGACAGATAAAAGGTCTGACTTCATATACCGTGCATTTTTTATTTTTTAAAAAAATACAAGGCGTGTCATACCAGACTTTTACTCTCTGTTCCAGACTCTTGCCATGGGTAAGTTCCAGATTCTTGTCAAATCGCTTCATTAAATCCTGTTTGTCTCTATCAGTATAAGACTTTTCAACATAATTACCAATGAGAAGCGCCTCCGGAGGGGTCAATGAGACCTGGGCAAAACAACAAAAATGGCACCCTGATTTGCAGGCAATTTGAGCGTAGTTGGGTTGTTTTGACTCAAAACTCTGGATGATATGATCTCCCAAACGGAGAATATTTTCGCCCAATTCCAGAGCCTTCGCCCTTGTCCTGCCTTCAAAAATTATTTTAACGGCAATATCCTGTGCCGCGTTGAAAAGACAATCCTTATCGTCAGATTGTACGTCTTTGCACTGATTAATATAATTCATAATTTATGAAGTGTATTACCTAAATATGGGAAATATAATTTACAATACTTTGTATCGGTTTTTTTGTTGGCCAAGCTAACCATTTGAAATATATCAAAATATAGAAATCGGCCAAGAGTGTCTAAATTTGCATGTTTCTTGCATGTTTCTATAAACATAATTGCTCGTGTTTATAAATCAAGCAGGGCGAATAGAATAACTATTAATCATTAATAAGGAGGGAAAACAAGGAGGAAAAATGAAGAAGATGATTTTGGTTGGTATTGTTATTTCTTTTATGAGTTTTGCAACAGTAAGCTTGGCGGGTACGGTCGGCAACATAGCCGAGACCCAGGGAGGGCTGGGAAAATTCTCCTTGGGGATTGAGTATGACGGGGTCTTTGACAGGGACCTGGACTTTGACAGCGGTTCGCATAGTATAAATATTCCTGTTTCCGAAAGCGAACCAATTCCTGATCCGGGAGAGAGCATAAAGGATGCTGAATTTGAGTCAAACCGGATCTTTGCCAAGGGTACTTTGGGGCTTCATCCAAATTTTGATATTTTCGTAAAGCTCGGTGCGGCGGATGCAGATACTGAATTCAAAACCGTGGGTGCAGGTGCTTCTGAGAAGACAGAATTTGATGGCGACTGGGATTTTGCCTGGGGCATCGGAGCCAAGGCGAAGCTGTATGAGAGCTCGAGCGGCATAAGAATCATGGCTGACGCCCAGTATTTGTGGTGTGAAGTCGATGGGGATGTCGATATCGACGGCAAGGATCTGGCCGAGAATTATAAAGAAGAGCTGTTATATGAGGGAGCTACAAGCGCTACCATCTCCTACGACGCGGAGGCCGAAATCCAAGAATGGCAAGTCGCCTTGTATGTAAACAAGACTATTGGCATGTTCAGCCCTTATGCAGGCGTCAAGTACTCTGATATAGACGCGGAGTTTGATGCCGATATTGACGGCCGAATAACGGTCCCGGTCGGTGCTGCCATCATTATTGGCTCACCTTATTCAGCAAAAATTGAGACCAATTTTGAGGCCGACGACAATTTCGGCGTCTTTCTGGGCACAGACATCTACGTGATACCAGACATATTGAGTTTCAACATCGAAGGGAGATTTGTAGACGAGACCGCTCTCACTCTCGGATTAAACTGGAAATTCTAATAAAAATCCTTAAAGAGCATGACAAATTATAACAAAAATATAACCCAAAACAGGAGGAAACCATGCTGAAAAACATCAATTATGATCTTTTGGAGACTATCACAATAATATCAAAAAGTCTTTACCGGTATGATACCTATATAAAAGACTCGGCCGAAAGCAAGTCTTGCCAGGAGATGTGGACAAAAATCAAGGAGCAACGCGAAAAAGAACTATCAATGCTCCTTAAGGAATTAAAAAATCAGATCGATACCGGGATATTCCTCTTGTAAAAAAATGAGGAATTGATTCTTATTTTCACCGCAGAGTCGCAGAGATCGCTGGTTTAGGATTTTTTTGCTGTCCCTTTCAATGGCAAAAGACAAATAAATTATCTCTGTGTCCTCTGCGCCTCTGTGGTAAGCCCAAACAAGAACAAGAGAATCGGCGAACAGGAGGAAAATTCCAAACTATTCCAATCCTGCCGCAAGGTTTTTCTCAAGCAAATCAAGTCCATATCCCTCCCTGGTTTTATCAGACAGTTTGCCCGGTTCCCCGAACTCCAGAGCGCCGGTGGGGCATGCCGCCACACAGGCCGGTTCTTTGCCTTGATCAATTCTCTCCATGCACATATCGCATTTAACAACTTTTCTTGTTGCGGGATTCCATTGGGGAATTCGCCAGGGGCATGCCTTGATGCAGGCCTTACATCCCACACACGACTCCTCTTTTATATAAACAAGGCCGTCCTTGTCCCGCCGCTGTATCGCTTTTTTGCGGCAGGCCTTGAGACACCATGCCTCCTCACAATGAAAACAGGGAAGAAACACTGACGACATCGTTGCCACACCATTGACAAATTTGGGGCCAAGCACGACGATTTTTCCCAATGCCACTCCCGCAGGGATGTTATGAACCGCCTTGCATTGTACCTCACAGACATGACAGGCGATACATTTTTTTGGATCGGTTGTAATACGGTAATCTCCCATTTTCCACCTCCGGGTCTATGTCAGTTCAAAGCTTTCATGGCTTTGCCGGTTTGTTTTCAGTCTGAATCTTTTTTACACTGACAACCGTATGATCAAGCGCCGGGCTTCCGCCTATGGTATCCAATATGTATTCCTGAATCATGGCATCGGCCACACCTTTTTTGTAGCTTCTGCTGCTTTTGATCTCCTGGTGGCCAAAACCGTGAAGCATAAAAACCGCCTCCGGATGAATCATGTCCGTCACAAAGGCCCTTAAACTCCCTTTTCCGGCCTTGGACGATATTTCTACCCTGTCGTCATTTTCTATGCCCAGGGCCTTTGCTCTTTTGTCGTTTATCCAGAGGACATTTTCAGGCATCAGCTCGTTTAAATAGGGATTGTTCTGAGTCGCTACGTTGGTATGCATTGCGCAGCGTCCCACCATAAGCCTGAATTTGTTGTCCTTGATCTTTAATTTTTCATAGGGAGGAAAGGAGGGGAAATTATGGGCTTCCATAAGGCTGGAGACCCATTCGATTTTACCGGAGGGGGTTTTGAATTTTATTTTATCGTTTCTGTCCCACCAGATCGCCTGGTCACTGAGTGAGACAAAGCCTTTTTTTTCAAAATCCTCTATTTTTATTCCAAGATCGGCCAATTGGTATTCCCAGATATCTTCAATCGAGTTGTAGGGAAAGAATTTTCCCACCCCAAACCTTTCCGCCAGTTGCTTTACAATCCACCATCCCGGTTTTGTGTCGTATCGAGGGGGTACGCATGAAATTCTTCTGAAGATGGCTGGTTTCAGGCCCTGGACCATCCTCAGGGGATCT
>JAFDHS010000176.1 GCA_019308655.1 Deltaproteobacteria bacterium | reverse complement strand
TAAGGGCATTTTCCAGATCACATCTTTCTTTTTCCAGGTCCCACTTTTTCATAACTTTCACAATACAAGGCACTTTCCTGGGGCCTCGTTCCCACGTAGGAGGCTTGGAACGATAAAAATCCCAAATCTCAAGTACCAAATCTCAAATAAATCACAAAACACAATATCCAAACTCCAAGAAAATCCCAAATCTCAAATATCTATCTTGGGTTAGTCGTTTGGAATTTGAAATTTTCTTCCTTGGAATTTATTTGTTATTTGAAATTTGTTATTTGGAGCTTCCTTTGCATCATATACCGGATTACTTTTGCTATAGTACTTAGTCACTATTTGGACTCCGTTTCCACCTGCCCATAACCACCGCCGCCGGGTGTCTCGATTCGGCCGGGTTTTTCTTCACGAATGCCGTTTTTAATCAAAATATTTCTGCCGGTTTTACCGGGGTTGCCTCCAAAAAGTCCGTAGGGCGGATGGGTCCTTCTTTCAGAGAGGACGGTAACCTCGGCATCGGAAATCAATTTTATCTCCCTTACAATGCCGTCTCCCCCATTAAAGAGGCCCTTGCCGCCGGAACCTTTCCGGATGGAATATTGGGTAACAATAAAAGGATAACTGTATTCCAGTGCTTCAACAGGTGTGTTCAAGGTATTGGTCATGTGAGAATGGACTGCGGATTCACCATGGTTATCAGCAGTTGCTCCCATGCCGCCGCCAATAGTTTCGTAGTAGGTAAACGGTGCTTGGTTTCGCTTGTCTGTGCCGCCGATGGCGATATTGTTCATGGTCCCTTGGCCGGCGGCAGGCACGGCGTCCGGCAAGGCCTTTGCAAGGGCGCCGAACAGCACATCGACGATTCTCTGGGAAGTCTCTACGTTCCCACCGGCCACAGCGGCAGGAAATTCAGCGTCAACCACCGTTCCTTTGCGTGTTTTAAGCTGAATCGGTTTGAAACAGCCCGCATTGGTGGGAATATTTTCTTTGATCAACGACCGGAACACATAGAGCACGGATGAAAGGGTGATGGCATATACTGCGTTGATACTTCCCTGTACCTGGGTGTCCGATTGGCTGAAATCAATGGTTACCCGGTCTTCCTGGACCTGAATGGCGACCTTGATCTTTATATTTTCATTTCCATGGCCGTCATCTTCCATGATGTCTTCAAATTCGTACAGCCCGTCAGGGACCTTTTGGATGGTTTGTCTTGTGATCTTTTCGGAATAGTCTATTAAACGGTTGGCATAAAAATCAACTGTTTCAGAAGTATATTTGTCCGCCAGCTCCCTGATGCGTTTGACGCCCGTGATATTGGCCATGATTTGTGCGGCAAAATCCCCTTCTCTTTCAACCGGGGTCCTGACATTATTTAAAAGAAAACTCATTATCTGATCGTCAATCTTCCCCTGTTTTAGGATTTTCAAGGGGGGGATAATGATCCCTTCCTGAAAGATCGATGAAGAAAGGGGCATGGAACCTGAACTCATGCCGCCCACGTCAGAGTGATGCGCCCGGTTGGCCGTGAAAAAAAAAGGTGTATCATCATCTTGCCGGATAAAAACAGGGGCCACAACCGTTATGTCGGGAAGGTGGGTGCCCCCTTTAAAGGGATCGTTGAGCATGACCATATCCCCCTGGGAAAAACGTGTATTCTCTATGGCCGCCTTGACGGACAGGGGCATGGAGCCGAGATGAACGGGGATATGTGCCGCCTGGGCCACCATTTCTCCCTTTTTATCAAAAACCGCACAGGAAAAATCTCTTCTCTCCTTGATATTGGGTGAAAACGCCGTTCGGTTGAGCGTCACACCCATTTCTTCCGATATGGAAGAAAAACGGTTTTTAAATACTTCAAGCAGGACGGGGTTGACTTTCATGGTCATCCTTTAATTTTCAACCGAAATAATAAGGTTGCCGTATTCATCCACCTTTCCCAGGGCAAAGGGAGGAACAACAAGGGTAGAGGAATATTCTACGAGTAGTGACGGGCCTTTTATGATATTACCGCTTTTGAGTTTGTCCCTTGAGATAACCTTTGTTGTATGACATCTGCCGTCAAAGACCACCTCTCTTTCACCCATAACCGCATCCGTGGAAAGTTTTTGGGAGATTATTTTGCTTTTTGCAAATTTCGGTTTTTCAGCAAATCCTCTTGCCCTGAGCCGGATATTCACGATTTCGACCTGTTTTTCCCGGTTGCAGTAGCCGTATTTTTTTTCATGGAGGTTATGAAATTTTTCTATGAAATTGTTGGCATCCCCTGCAAAAGGGACCATTATTTCATAAGACTGACCCTGATAGCGCATATCCAAATGTTTTTCCATGAGCATTCCAGGGGTATCTATGCCTTCATATGCCAGTTCGTCCATAGCGCGTTTTTCAAGGGGAACAAAAAGTTTTAAGATATTCTCAAAATTTTCTGTGTGCTGATTAAGCATAACCGTCTGTGAATAGTCCTTGACGATATCCGCCGTAAGCATCCCGATAGCGGAAAGAATACCGGGATTTTCAGGGATAAATACCTTGGGTATGTTCAACAGCCTTGCAAGAAACACGGCGTGCATTCCACCCGCACCGCCAAAGGAAAAAAGGGTGAATTCTCCCGGATCAATCCCTCTTTCCACGGAAATGACCCTTAATGCTTTTTCCATTGCCGTGTCGGCAACGGACAAAATTCCCTCGGCCAGCTCGACGGGTGTTAAACCGGTACCTTTTGCCATCTTTTCCAGGTAAATTCCCAGCTTATCCGGATAAAGATTCATTTTCCCGCCCAAAAAATTTTCCGGAATAAGCCTGCCCAGAAAAAGATTGGCATCCGTAACCGTTATGTTTTCACCTTTTCCATAGCAAACCGGCCCGGGATCTGCACCGGCGCTCTCCGGTCCAACCCTCAGTGAACCGCCGGAATCAATACCGGCAATGGAACCGCCGCCGGCCCCCACGGTATGGATATCGATCATGGGAACCATGACCGGATAATCGGCAATCCGGGCGTCTAAGGTAAAGGAGAGGCCGCTGTCAATCAGGGCGACATCCGTGGATGTGCCACCCATATCAAATGTTATCAGTTTATCATACCCGGCAATTTTTCCGATTTGATATGCCCCGACCACGCCGCCTGCCGGACCGGAGAGAATGGTCCTGACGGATTCACGCATGGCCGTTTGTGCTGAAATGCTTCCCCCGTTTGACTGCATTATTCTTAAATTATCATTGCCTGGTTCCCGGGTGATGCGGCTAAGGTATCGGGTCATTTTCGGGGAAACATATGCGTTGGTTACAGTTGTGGACGTTCTTTCATATTCCCTGAATTCCGAGACGATTTCATGGGAGAGGGAGATTGGAATATCAAGTCTTGAAAGTATCTTTCCGACTTTTTTTTCATGGGTTGGGTTCCTGAATGAAAATAAAAAAGAGACGGCTATGGATTCCACCCCGTTTTTTTGAAGTTTTATCAAGAGGTTTTCAATTTCCGCTTCATCCGGGTCCCTCAGTGAATCCCCATAACTGTTAATCCTGCAATCAATGCCGAATCTCATATTTGCCGGTACAAGAGCGGGGCTTTTTTGATAGGAGAGGTTGTAGATTTCTTTTCTGTTTTGCCGTCCGATCTCTATAACATCTTCAAAGCCTTTGTTTGTGATCAGAGCGGTGACGGCTCCCTTTCTTTCCAGGACGGCGTTTGTTGCAACGGTTGAACCGTGTACAATCTGAACATCCTGAGTTCCGGCAATATGTTTTATTCCGCTCAAAACAGCTTCAGCCGGATTTGAGGGCGTGGAAAGAATTTTGTAAACGCCCCATTTATCTGCATCTTTGTAAATAAAATCCGTAAACGTACC
>JAFDHS010000175.1 GCA_019308655.1 Deltaproteobacteria bacterium | reverse complement strand
TTCAACATCGTATCGTATACTTTTCCGCAGGTTGTCGTATCTGTTGCAGGCTCCGCCAAAGGGATATCTTTTCCCTTCAATCTCGATCATTGCTATTTTGCATTTTCGGTCACATTTCTCTTTACCGCCTTTACAGATAAAGGTTTTCCCGTATGTCACCCCACGGTTTGCCAGAACCTCAAGGTCGAAGTCCTTTTCTTCCATCAAACCGGTTTCAATTCTCTTTTTGATTTCAAGGGCAACACCAAATGCACCCATAAGACCCGGTTCCGGAGGAACGATTATCGGCTTGCCTACCAGTGCGGCCATGGCCATGGGAACGGCCCTGTTATAGCAGACGCCTCCCTGCATGAAGATTTTTTCCCCCACCGGCCTGTTGCCCTTTACGCGGTTTGAGTAGTTCATGCAGATGGAATAAACCAGACCGGCGACGATGTCTTCGTGTCCAACACCTTCGTGAATGGCATTTTTGATGTCCGAAGAGATGAATGCTGCGCACTGATCGTTGAAATTGGGCGCATTTTTACCATTAAGTGCGACGTTGGCAATATCCTTCATTTCTACGCCCAAGGTTTCGTACGCGGATTCTTCAAGAAAGGATCCTGTGCCGGCCGAGCACGCTTCATTCATTGCATAATCCGAGGGTACGGAGTTGGTAATGTAGGTGTATTTGGCGTCCTGGCCTCCTATTTCAAATATGGTATCGACTCCGGGATCGAAATGTACGGCAGCGGTTGCATGTGCGATTATTTCATTGACAACACCGTCCGTGAGTGCATGAAGGCCCGCGATCTGGCGTCCGGATCCGGTGACGCCCAACCCGGCTATGGATATTTCCGACAGGTCAACCTCACGGGTTATCTGGTCAAGTACGCAACGATAGCATTGACGCGAAGCGCCCACCGGGTCACCGTTGGTTCTGAGATAAACGCTTGCCATCATTGCATTGTCATCTTTTCTTATAAGAGCAGCCTTGGTGGTGGTTGAGCCGACGTCAAGTCCCAGTATGCATACGTCACCGGATCGGACTTTGTCCATTTTCATGGTCTTGAATTCCACCATGGACTCAAAATCTGAAAGAAGCGGAAGCCTTTCGAATGATACGGCTTCAGTCCTGATTAAATCCGATGTTGTTGTAAATGGGACTGTTTCGTGTTTCAGCGCCCAGAGAGCGGCTCCCAGAGCTTCAAAATAGGGCGCTTCATCGGGAACGATCAGACTGGGGATTTCCCGCCTTATATAATCTATCATCATCCGGTTGCGTGCCGTGCCGCCGACGACCATAATATTTTCCCGATCAACCTTTTTCAAAAGCTCCAGGGTTTTGTTCGCCATCATTTTGCAGAGCCCGGCGGTTACTTTTGATTTGGGGATACCTTTATTTGTGGCATGGGTACAGTCGGATTTACAGAAAACGGAACATCGTCCGGAAACATGATACGGATCTTCCACGGCGGCCCACTGAAGGGCCTCATCTAATGAAACGTTCATCCGCCGAAGCTGCTGAAGGAAGAATTCGCCTGTTCCTGAAGCACATTTGTTGCCTGTGATAACATTGGATATCCGTCCTGAACGGTTCAGAGCATAGACCATGAACGTCTCGCCGCCGGCGGAAACAACGGCAGGGCATGAAATCCCCGAGGGTTTTACAAATTGATATGCATATTCAACGGCTTCAGGTTCGGATACCGATGACAGGTTTACGAACTTACAGAACTTACGACCGGTTACGGCGATCCTGTCAAATGAATTCAGATCCATGTCTTCAAGAGCGGAAATCAGGGTTTGCTTGGGATTGCCTTCATGAGGGCAAAGCAAATAGTCAACAACTCGGGGCTTTATACCAAACTTTATTCCGTTTTTCTCGTGCTCGATTTCCAACTGAACGATGGATACGGTCGATGCGCCGAGACACAAGCCCATTGCTGTCATTTTTCCGGATGCAGAGTTCTTTCCATGGTGCCGGCATTTTGATGAAACTTTGCATTTCATAGGCATAATATTTATGTTTTGAGTTTCCAGATCGGTACCTCCTGGATTGATAATGTTGTGGGCAAAGGAATACCAATAAGAATTAACAATAAGTAAAACCTAATAATTACAAATAGATGCAAAAAAATAACACGTAACTCTTTGTTAGGATAAAACTAAAGCGTACAGGGGTGATCTTTTTGAGCAAAGTCGGCAATCTAAACACTAAATATAGCATACAAATGCAGTTTGTTTAGACAGATAGATGTAAAGGACTATCTAAGAAAGGGAATTAAAAAGATAGCGATATGTTAAATGATATCAAATAGTTGTGTTATGGCTGCATTTGCATAACCCTTTGATTCTACTATTAGAAGCGCGCATCTTTTTAACGCCCTTTAACTTTTTTGCCGAGAAGTCTCCTTCCAAATCTTCGATTTGGTGGGGGATGAATCGGCTTTTCAGTATATTTTTTGTTGATAGTAAAAAGGCTTTTTATGGCAGGTACTCGCAAGTTCTGCCCTGGAAGCCTGTAACCAGTAGTTGCCCCTCCATAATGTTATCTCAGGGTTTGATGCTTACCTGACCGTCCCTACCTCACAGGACTGTTTACAGATAAGCTGCAGAGTTCAGGACTGGAGCATCATCCTGAAGTGCCTATATATTCCTGAGTAACGTAGCCCCATCAGCTAAATGCTGGTGGCTGAATGTAGTCAACCTGGGCTTTTACAAGTCCCTTCTGAATCTGTGATTCAGGAGAGGTGGTTGACTAAAAGCTCTTTGTTTGTAACTCATCAGTCGTAAGTTCTCATAACATACTGAAATCATTAATAGCGAAAAAATGAAATGAAAAGAATCAGATATAATGATTTCAAAGACTTATAGAATGTGTATCAAAAAATTACAGAGAACTTTTGACTCACGAGTTTGTAATTATATAAATAAATAATTTTGTGTGTCAATAAATTGAAATTTAAAATTTTATATTTGGTGATTGTGATTTAACCTGGGCAGGCCTTGTTCAACCACTTGGAAACATACGCTGCCGTTTTTTGCCAGCCCGGCTCTCCGATGATCCAATGGGAATGGTTTGTAAACTCTTTGTAGCTTGAAACCGTATTATATTTATCGGCAATTTTTTTGACGACCCTGGGGGGAGTGAGCCTGTCTTCGGCTCCTGCAACAACCAGAACCGGACAGGTGATTTTTGATTCGTCAATCTTTGCAGCCCCTTTTGAATCAAACAACCAAAATCCCATCTCAAAAAAAGCGCGTCCGGATTCATAAACCAACTTGCCAAAAGTTTTTTTTTGTTCCTCAGGCGTTAGTAAATGCAGCATTGAAGAAGCCGCCTCGTTAAATTGGGTTTTTCCCAAAACCGCCATTGGGTGAGAGTGCTCCAAAAACACCTTATTGTATATGGGGAGATTGCCATGATGCCATGGGGTGATGCCGGGCTTAACAGGACAAGCGCCCTGGCCAATCCCCGGCTTCCGATGATTTGTGCAAGAAGTCCGCCCATGGAATGTCCTATTAAAATGGGCTTTGTATTAAGTTTATGAATCTCTTTTTCAAGGTCCTCGGCATAATCCAACAAGCTTGTCGTTCCTAATTTGGGGTCTGGAACTTCATTGGGAGCCATGTCGTGAAAACGCAGGGTCGGATTAAAACATTGATATCCTTTTTCTGACAGATATTTATTGTAATTTTCCCAACACCATCCGCCGCCACCCATACCGTGAATCATTACGATTGTGTCAGTCATAGTTTCCCTAACCCGGATAAACCAGAAAAGTGAGCTAAAGTGAGCTAAAATTTGAAGTGAGCTAAAGTTAATGAGTCGCTTCGCTCCGTCTTTTCTATATATAAAATAGATAGAATTCCTTAACTTTAGATCACTTTAGATCACTTTAGATCACTTTAGATCACTTTAGATCACTTTAGATCACTTTAGTCACTTTAGTCACTTTACACTTTGTTTTCATTGACCAGGCGCGCAAAATATTCAAATGATCTGTCGTAAGTTTGTTCTGCATCCCGGGGGAAGCAACAGGCGGGAAGTTGTCGGCTTTTTAGATGATAGGTTATACATTCACAGCAAATTCCTTTGCGGGAACAGGGTTCATAACTACAATTACATGACTTGAGGTTCTGCTCTTTTTTACATTCCATTTCGATAATCTCTATTTGTTTTTCAATCCGCTTTTCAACTGCTGTTCAATTTCTGCGAAAAGGTTCTTTTTCCTTTGTTTTTCGTCTGTTTGCAACGATTTTATTTTTTTTGAATATTCTTTTTTGCTATCTTTAAATTTTTTAAGTTCCTCA
>JAFDHS010000174.1 GCA_019308655.1 Deltaproteobacteria bacterium | reverse complement strand
TCTTCAAACGTCACATTTTTTTCGATGCTTTGTTTTAAGTAACCGTTAATTTTATCAATCATGTTGATCGCATGATCGATTTCAGGATTACTACCGGATACATAGGCACCGATATTTATCAAATCCTCTGCCTTTTGATAAGTGGCCAGTATCGACTTGACTCTATTGGCATGTTCCTTATGCTTTGGATCGGCAATATCATTCATTACCCGGCTGATGCTTTTTAATATATCAATCGCGGGATAGTGATTTTGCATGGCAAGATCTCTACTCAAGACAATATGTCCATCCAGTATCGATCGAACTGCATCGGCAATAGGTTCATTCATATCATCCGCTTCCACAAATACCGTATACAGGCCGGTAATTGTGCCATGACCAGATGAAGCGCCCGTTCTTTCAAGTAGTTTCGGCAATAAGGTAAAAACGGAGGGAGTATATCCTTTTGTCGTCGGGGGCTCTCCGAGAGCAAGTCCCACCTCCCTTTGTGCCATGGCAAAACGGGTTACCGAGTCCATCATAAAATTTACCTGCTTACCCTGATCACGAAAGTATTCAGCTATGGCCGTAGCAATAAAAGCACCTCTCATCCTGATTAAAGGCAGATGGTCCGAGGTTGCAACAACGACCACGGACTTCTCCAGGCCTTCACTTCCAAGTTCTTTTTCAATAAATTCATTAACTTCTCTACCTCGCTCTCCGATTAATGCAATTACATTGACGTCAGCGGCAGTTTTACGCGCGATCATACCCAGCAGAACACTTTTCCCTACACCTGATCCTGCAAAAATACCCATCCTCTGTCCGCATCCTACGGTTAAAAGGCCATTGATAGCTCTGATTCCTAAATCCAGAGGAGTTGTAATTCGTCTTCTTGACAGAGGGTTCATGGGGTTTGCATAGATAGGGTATTTCTTATCCGTAAAGAGAGGACCTTTACCGTCTATGGGAATTCCCAGCCCATCGATCACTCTTCCCAACAGTCCTTCTCCAACAGGCATAAGAGCCTTTTTTTCCTTAGCAATCACCCGGCTTCCAGGCCCGATACCCCTGATATCCTCCAAAGGCATCAGTAAAACCTTATTTCCCCTGAAACCCAAAACTTCCGCACTTATCTTTCTCATAGATCCATTGGGACAAATATCACATATACTTCCCACAATAGTTGCAGGTCCCTGGGCTTCAATAAGCAAGCCGACTATTTTCGTTACTTTGCCATTAGCTCTGATCGGACATAAGCTATCCAAAGTCATATGATATTTTTTGAAGTCAATAGCAGGGTCCATATTATACAAAACCTGAATAAATCCATAAACACAAGACGTTAAGCTTATTTTTCGTAATTTTTCAATAACTACGGGCAAATCATAAAAATCCCCCCCTGCCCCCCTTTAAAAAAGGGGGAGATAACTGCAAGTCCCCCTTTTTTAAAGGGGGATTCAGGAGGATTTTCGCGGCAAACAAATGGGTTTGAGTGCCCCCTTGTGCCTCAACTTATTGAGAAATTACTATTTTTCAAACAAAGATTCCGGATTTGAGTGGTGAGTAGTGAGATTTGAGAAGGTCTTTACTCTCACCACTCATTACTTACTCATTATCATAAAGTTCACTCAAGCAATGCTTATGGAAGATCTGCTTTAAAAGCCTCTTCCACGACCTGAAGCTGTTCTTCAATCCTGGCGTCGATATCCCCCAAATTGGTCTCTATAATACATCCACCATCGGAGATATTCTTGTCCTCTTCAAAGGCGACTTTATCAATATTATCAATGATCTTTGAAATTTTAAATTCAGATTGTTCTATAAATTTGAAGTCGGACGGACTGATTTTAATTTTGATTTTTTCATGATCAACAACTTTTTTAAAGGCTTGTTTTATAACGTTTAAAACAACTTCTTTGTTTATACTTACTTCATGGCACACAATTTTTCTGGCAATAGACAGGGACAAATTTACCGTCTCTTTTTCAGCATTCAGATAGTTTTTTTTCTTTACTTTTTCCAAATCCAAAAGGGCCTGACGGAAATCACTCAAAATTGTCTCGATTTTTTTGGCTTCAGATTCTACACCGGCCTGTTTGCCTTTATCGAATCCTTCTTCAAAAGCTTTTTTTTCAACAATTTTGATCTTTTTTTTCATCTCCTCAATAATTTTTTTGTTTTCCTCAGACTCCTCAATAATTTTTTTATTTTCCTCAGACTCCTCTGGAGAATCTAAAGAAGGATTATTCTTCTTAACCAATTCAACGCGTTGAAAATTTTTATCTTTCCCGATCTTACAATAGATTTTTTGTGGAACTTCCAGGCATATCTCCGGAAAGCAATGAGGTTTGACGGAATTTTCCTGAGCTGAATTCTCCCATTCAGTTATATTATACAACAACTTCTTCACCTCCCCGCCCACTGATTATTATTTCACCTTTGACTTCCAACTCTTGAATTATTTTGCTGATTTTTTGCTGAGATTCTTCTACCTCTTTCATTCTGACAGGCCCCAACATTTCAACCTCTTCTTGTAATATCTCACTTGCTCTCGATGACATATTTCCGAATATCTTTTGTTTCAGCTCTTCAGAAGCACCCTTTAACGACAAGGTTAGCTCCCTGGTTTCAACCCTTCTAAGCGCTATCTGTAATCCTCGATCATCTACCTTTATCAAATCTTCAAAAACAAACATTTTCTGCTTTATCCGAGCAGCCAATTCCGGATTGCTTTCTTCTATCTCATTGAGTATTACCCCCCCCGTTACCCCTTCCGATTGATTCAATATTTCTGCCAGGTGACCTATGCCTCCTGTTTTATGGGTAACGGAAGTTTGCTCATTCTTCAGTATATCCTCAAAAACATTGTCTATTTCTTCAACCATATCAGATATTACATTGTTTAAATTAGCAATCCTGAGCGCCACCTCAACCTTTGATTCATCAGGTAGTTTAGATAAAACCTTACTGGCCGATCCAGCTTCAAGATGAGCAATAATTATGGCCATGGTCTGGGGATGTTCATCTTTTATCATTTTTACAAGTTGGTCCGGTTCTATGGATTGAATGGCATTCAGACTTGCTGATTTTGAGGTTTTATCAATAGGCTTTTGATCAACATCCTGCTCTTTTTCAAACTTGGGACCCGTTTTTACCTTTTGAGATCTTTTTTTTTTCTCCAGTTCCGCAAATTCTTTAGCAACCTTTTCCAGCAATTGTGGTGATATTGTTCCCATTTGAGATAGTTGTTCCGTGATCAAATTTCTTTCAGTCTCATTCAGACTGTTGAGAATTTTTTGTGCGACCTCTTTTTCCATTGTTTGAATAAGAATAGCAGCCTTTAGAGAACCGGCTAAATTTTCAGAATCCATATTTATTTACTCTTTTTATATTATTCCAAGGACCCGGATAAAGGGGAAAAGTGATCTAAAGTTAATGAGTCGCGTTGCTCCATCTTTTTATAAGATTGATAGAATTCCTGAAC
>JAFDHS010000173.1 GCA_019308655.1 Deltaproteobacteria bacterium | reverse complement strand
AGGGAGCGCAGAAGATAGCGGAATGCTCAAGAATATCGTCTTAAAAAAATCAGAACCGGAATGGCATGCCGATCTGTACAGTCACATCCGGCGCATCTTCCGACAGACCGATGGATACTGAAAAATCGATAAACCGGTTTTTTTTGAAATTCCACACGGTTCCCAGCTTCAGTTCCGGAACATTTTGATAGGTTCCCGGCAGTTTTCCTTCTTGTTCTTCCGGCAATGTTCCGGAGTCTTTCATATCACTTCTAACAGAAAGCCGATGGACGTACTGCATATTGAGAGAAATCTCGGGGCTGATTGCATAGGCAAATCCCAGTCCCCACTCAATGGTATCTCCGGGGTCGATTTCCACATCTTCGGCGGGCTGCGGAAATCCAAAATCGCCGGTTCTGGGAATATTATACGTGTAACCGATGTTCCCGAAAATAACAATAGGATCACGGACTTTAATGGCACTTAAAATGCCCCGCACTCCCCAGAAACCCGAACCGGTGGGTAACTCATCTGGGGAGTCAATATCGAAAAGATCTTGGCCTGTTGTGGTCCGGACCCTTACGGCGCCGACCAATGCCGGCCATGGTCCTTTTTCCTTCATCAACTGGGCACTCAGGCCGGCTTCAATATCACCAAAGGCTGTATCATCGATGGTTATTTCTTCATTGGTTAACGAGTGTCTCTCATTGGAGTAACGCCACGGAAATATCGCTTCAAGTTGAAGCCAGTCAAACAAACCCAATCGGGTTGTGAGGCTGGGTTCAAGAATTGTTCGATCCACACTACCGGTCTCAATAGTGCCTACGAACACAGCCGGGAGCACTGCCAGACCATAAAGATATATTCGGTTAGTGGATTGAAGTGAATACCGAAGCTGTGGAACCAGTTCAAACTGTCCCTGCCTGAGCAGGACTCCACCTCTTTGCGGTGCGGCAGGGCCAATGGTCAGGCGAATCTGCTCTTCCTGTGACCGATCTCCTTCGGTGGGCTGCTGATCTGCGATTGGCTGCTGATCTGCGAGGACGCCTTGGACACACCAAACAAAACTGATAATAACGATTATTCTCCTGTCCCGTTTTTTAGTCTGTCCCGTTTTTTAGTCCCGTTTTTTACTGGGGTCAAATCGGGGGGCCATCTTCCATGATTAATTCGTTGTTCAAGGGCAAAGCGGATGGTTTCTCTGGAGGCTTGGAAACGGCTGAAGTGGCTTGCCGGTCTCATCAGAATGATACAGCCACAGTTCGGGCAACGGTAGCGTTTTAACCACAGGGGGGGGGGGCACTGAAGCCAGCAAAAAAGGCTGGAACATACCCATGGCCCCATACCTTATAATGATTGCATCGGGGGCACTTTGATGGGCGCTCCCAAGAAAATTTACGTCCTTGAGTAAAAATTTTCTTGAGTACGACTTTAACAAATTGTATCATGTCTTTATGTTTTGGGAGGGCGAATAGCCCCCTTTTTTTTCAGGCGGATGAGAGCTGCAACTCTCTCCGCCTATTTTTTTGCATAAAAAAAAGGCCCTTACAATGGCCTATTTAATCTGATAAAATTTCGAATTGGTCAATATATTTTAAAAATTTTGTCCTTCATCTATTCAATTTAGTGTGGTACTTAACACTTTGGACTTGGGGTGAAAAATTCATGGCAATGAATGCAAAGGATTTGTTCCATAACTACCCCCCTCTTGTGCGCGTAAAGATGTTGCGAGTCGGAAGATAATAGAATGAGAGGGATTATATGGATTTTTTGAAGAGTTTAAAAATGATATGAAATGAATAACAAAGGGAGGGGGATGTGTCCATAATGTCTATGTTTTGGGATTAAACCAGTTCAAGGGGTGCAGAATTAAAAATTTACGATGACACTGACTCCTTATTGGATTGGATAGGATATGATGCCTTGATTTTGCCGGGTGCAGCTAAATCCGGTCATCGTTTTTAGCCATTGCATGCAAAAAGGAAATGAGAGGAATTAAAAGGATAGTTAATATTTTTGGTGGGAAGTGTTATGTGAAAAACTATATTGTGTGAATTAAACACACAACATAACTAAACTCGCAACATAATGCCCCCTTTTTGTTCCACGCTCCCCTACATATAGTAGAAGAACAGCATGGCGACCATGACCATCAAGTAAATTATGGTCATTCCGGTGCCAGCCTTTACGTAGTCGGCAGGTTTGTAGCCGCCGGGCCGCATGATCAGGGCGTTTACCTGATGTGTGGGCAGGACAAAGGTATTGGAAGCAGCGATGCCCACCGTTAAGGCCGCCATTTTGGGATCAATCCCCGTTTTCACTGCCATGTTCATACACAAAGGTACTAAAAAGGGTGCCACCCATATTCGCGCGTAAATATACGCTAAGGTACATGAACGCACCAATCTCGCTGGTACCCTAGTAACAAAAAGCAACCTTCTATTTATTATTACCAACAATTACAGATAGTTATGGGCACCATATAAGGCATTAAGGGGTTGAATATGGCAAACACAATAGATTCTTTTAGATTTAATCCGTTTTACTGCTATTTTTTAATTTTTAAAAATGATATTCAAACAAGCGAAAAGTGAGTTTGAAATGATTTTTCGATAATTTCAGGAAGGAACCGCCATGACAAGCAAAACCGTTGATACTAAATTAAGTGTTTTTCTGACCGCTTTAATCTTTCTGGCAAGCTCCACTCTTGGTTATGGCGCTCCACCTTTCGATGCCCCGCAGAATAAAGTCGACGAACTGCCGGCGCTTGTCGAGAAGCAAAGCCGGCAGCTCAGGGAACAGCAGCAAGCGATAGAGGCTCAAGACCAGCGTTTTCTCGATTACCAGCAAAAAATGGAGAAATTGTTCGAACAGCAGCAGGCCAACATCGCCGAGCTGCAATCCCGAATCGGTGCGCCCGGCGCGTCAACACCATCCCGCGAGCAGAAGGCCAAAGGACCCGCAACAATCACCACGGCGGGGCCTCCCACTCCTGAATACTCCGCCACGCAGCACAAGACCGATGACGAGGGGCAGCCCGCGCCGAAAACCGCCGGACCGATCCAGCCGGTAGGCCGACCGCCTAAACCGCCGCAGGAGAGTCGTCCGCCAGAAGTTGCGGCCATATTCGACCAACCGGGAGTTTTGACGCCGAAGGGCGCGCTGATCCTGGAGCCTTCACTGCTATATTCCAATTCATCCAGCAAACGGATTTCCCTGCATGGCTACACCCTTATTCCGGCGGTCACCATCGGGTTGATTGATATCCTGGGAATTACCCGCGACGCCTATGTCGCCGCACTGTCGACCCGCTACGGGTTAACCAATCGACTGGAACTGGAAGCGAAGGTTCCCTATGTCTACAGAAACGAAGAATCTTCAACGTCCCCTTTCGTAACCGAGAGCTCTATTGAAAATTCCCGGAACGACGGTTATGGGCTGGGCGACATCGAGTTCGGCCTTCGCTACCAACTTAATAATCCCCAGAGTGG
>JAFDHS010000172.1 GCA_019308655.1 Deltaproteobacteria bacterium | reverse complement strand
TGGTTTGATGATGATGGATCTTCATTTTCCTTTTGAGGTTCAATTTTTTGAGCATTTTCTTTGTCATTATCAGCGGCAACGGTTACAGTCGGCTTGTCGGTTTTTTTTACAGAAGGGTAGGCAACGAAAATGTTTTTACATTTGCTGCATCGAACTTTTGAACCCGACTCTTTTAAAAGGCTTTTGTCTAAGTTGAAATCAGTACCGCACTCCTTACACGTAATGATCATGGTCTTTCCTCACTATTCAGTTGCAAATGGTAAATTCCCGGCAAATTTCTGTACTTTTCTGCATAATCAAGCCCATAACCGACAAGAAAACCCTCATGAATCACATGACAGGTGTAATCTATTTTTATATCGGCCTTACGCCGTTCATATTTATCGAGCAAAGTACAAATTTTGACGCTTTTAGGGTCAAAAGAGTTCAGATATTCAACAAGGTAAGCTAAGGTCAGACCGGTATCTACAATGTCTTCTACAATCAGCACGTCTTTATTCTTTAAGTCGATTTCGATTTTTTGGGTTAATTTAATCTTGCCTGATGATACGGTGCCGGAACCGTAACTGGAGAGTCGGATGAAATCAACTTTAACCGGGATGGTAAGGTGTCGAACAAGATCGGATAAAAAGATGAATGCTCCTTTTAAGACCCCGAGTACAACAAGCTCATGATTCCGGTAGTCGGATGAAATCTTTCGGGCAACAACGGATACCCTTTTGTGGATATCTTCTTTTGATAAAACAGGAATAAGTTCAGGCATAATGATAAAATAAAGATTAGGCTTTGATCGTATTTTCGGCCGCCATGATTAGACTCGGAGGTTATTATAAGCACCCGTGCATGAAGAAATGATTAAAGATATCCGTTATATGGAAAGAGAATCTTTGTCAATAAATTTGACTCACTATATCCCGGTATCTGCTAATTTTTTTACTAATTCTTCCTGTTCTCCGGTAAGCTTTTTGGGCATATTAATATGAATATTGACATAAAGATCTCCGCTTCCGCTATGCTTCATGCGGGGTAGGCCGTGGCCGGGGATGCGCATTTTGGTCTTGTGTTTTGTAGCGGGGGGTATTTTTAAGTTGATTTGTTTACCGTCAAGGGTCGGAAGGGATATCTTCACCCCCAGAATGGCTTCGGATAATTTTATTTCCCGGTTTATGTAAAGATCATTATTTTCATAACTATAAACAGGATCATTAAGAACCTTGGAGCGGATAAACAGATCGCCCGGTGAACCGCCATAAGGACTCGGTTCGCCCTTTCCGGTAAGGCGAAGTTTTTTTCCGGTAATCATGCCTTTTGGGATTTTTATGGTCACCTTTTCAGAATGGCCCTTATGCTGGAGAGAAATGGTTTTGGTTGTACCGGTGAAGATTTCTTTTAATGACAACGGGAGTTCGTAAATCAGGTCCGACCCTTTTAACTGGGCCTGGTTTTGCATTCTTCGGCCGCCGAACTGCGCTTCCGGACCGAAGGAAAAACGTACTCCGCCTCCTTTACCCGTGAAGAAGTTTGCTCCTCCAAATCCGAATTCTTTAAAGATATCGCCAGGATCAAATCCTTTAAAAATATCTTCCTGTGAATACCGTTGATGGAAATCCGTGGAACCATACATGTCGTATTGTTTACGTTTTTCCTTGTCGCTTAGAACTGCGTACGCTTCACTTATTTCTTTGAATTTTTCTTCAGCGTTTTTATCCCCTTTGGCATGGTCGGGATGGTATTTCATCGCAAGCTTCCGATAGGCTTTCTTGATCTCTTCATCAGAAGCATTTTTATTGACTCCCATAATCTTATAATAATCCGTTTCAGGCATTTTCAGTTTTCCTTATTTAAAAAGTTTGAAGTGACTAAAGTGATCTAACGTGCCTAAAGTTGAGGCATTCTATCCATTTTACAGATAAAGAACGGAGGGAACCGACTTTTCATTAACTTTAGCTCACTTCAAACATTGGCTCTATTTTAACTTTCCAAGTTTACCAAGGATAAGCTTGTTTTGATAATAAAAAAATCTTAATAAAGCAAAATAGATTGAAAGTCATTACGTGTCAAGGGCATTGCCTTTTGGGAAATTACATCAGCTGCTTTTTCCATGTGTTTTCAGAGTGACCATGAGGACCGACAAGGCTGCCGGTGTGATTCCATCGATGCGGGATGCCTGGCCTAAAGAGGCGGGTCTTATGGTGGACAGCTTTTCTTTGAGTTCCCTGGAAAGGCCGTGTACGGTGGAGAAATCAAAGTTTTCGGGTAGTCTGATTTTTTCCAGATTTTTGAATTTTTCAATTTCGTTTAACTGCCTTTTGATATACCCTTCGTATTTGATCTCTATTTCAACCTGTTGCGAAACTTTATCGCTTATAGGGTCGCAATCTGGACCCAGGGTTTCCACTGCCCGGTAATCAAGCTCGGCTCTTTTTAAAAGTTGATCAAGATGAATGCCGCTGCTTATCGCCGGTGTTCCTGACTCTTTTAAATAATTATTTGTTTTTCCCGAAGGCTTTATGATGGTTGATTTTATTCTTTTAATCTCTTTTGCAATTTGTTTTTGACGGTCTTTTATTTGTTTTAAAGTGTCACTATCAATAAGACCGAGTTCGTGTCCTTTTTCCGACAACCTGAGGTCGGCGTTGTCTTCACGCAGCATGAGCCTGTATTCCGCCCTTGAAGTAAATATGCGGTAGGGTTCCCGTGTACCCCTTGTGACCAGGTCGTCTATCATGACGCCCATGTAGGCCTGTGACCTGTCCAGGATGAACGGCGGCCTTTTTTGGACCTTGCAAGCCGCATTGATTCCTGCCCACATCCCCTGAGCGGCAGCCTCTTCATAACCCGATGTCCCATTGATCTGTCCGGCCATGAACAGCCCTGAAATCCGTTTGGTTTCAAGGGTGGGCAAAAGCTGGACGGGATTCATATAGTCATACTCAATGGCATAGGCCGGGCGTATGATTTCAGCCTCTTCCAGTCCTTTAACAGACCGGACGAAGTCGATCTGGATCTCCATGGGGAGGCTGTTCCCAAGTCCGCTGGCATAAATTTCACTGGTATCAAGCCCTTCAGGTTCCAGAATCACCTGGTGCCTCTCCTTATCCGGGAATTTAACGATCTTATCTTCAAACGATGGGCAGTACCTGGCGGAAACACCTTTTATTTTTCCACTATAAAGGGCTGATTTCTGAAGATTTTCCTGTATTATCCGGTGACTCTTTTTATTGGTATGCCCGAGATAACTCGGCAGTTGAGGCATGGTAATTTTTTCGGTAAAAGATGAAAACGGCCTTGGGTCCTGATCTGCCTCCAGTTTATCAAACATTTCAAAGTCGATGCTCGATCGTTTGAGCCGTGGCGGCGTGCCTGTCTTCATCCTTCCCAGTTCAAATCCCAGCTCCGCCAGGTGAGCGGGAAGACCGTAAGAAGCAAATTCTCCGGCCCTTCCGGCTTTAAACGAATTATCACCGATATGG
>JAFDHS010000171.1:467-3955 GCA_019308655.1 Deltaproteobacteria bacterium | reverse complement strand
AGTATTTTAGGATCAAATTGAGCCAATGGAAACCTCCTTCAAAGACTTTTGCATGCTCGACGGTCACGGATTCCGACTATCCCAGTAATGCATCAACCTGGGCTTCGAGCTGTGAATCAGTATAAGATTTAATGGATAAAGCATGCTGGTAGCAAGTCGCTGCACAGACACCGCAGCCTTTGCAAAGCACTTCCGTTACATGAACCTTTTTGCCTTGTTCCGTATCACGGACCTCAAGCGCTCCGTATGGACAAAGGGGTACACAGAGACCGCAACCACGACACAGGGAAACATCCACTTGAGATACAATGCCTTCAACGGTAATTTCTTCTTTGGACAGGGTAACCGCAGCCCTTGCAGCTGCTGCCTTGGCCTGGGAAATACTTTCTTCGATGGGCTTGGGATAATGGGCCAAACCCGCCAGAAAGACACCATCCGTAGTGAACTCAACCGGTCTGAGCTTTGCATGTGCTTCCGTAAAAAAGCCGTCATCATTAAGGGACAGCTTGAGCATCTTGGAAATCACAGAGTTGTCACGGGGAACAATGGCGGAAGCCAGCACAAGAAGATCCGGACGGATTTCAAGGTCGCGGTCCAGAATCAGATCGTTGATGGTTACGGCAATATCCTGACCGTCTTTGACAACCTTCGGCTTCCGTTCACGGTCGTATCGAATAAAAATAACACCTTTTTTTCTGGCCTCTGCATAAAGTTCCTCTCGTCGGCCGTATGTTCGCATATCCCGATAAAGGATATAGATATCCATTTCCGGATTCTTCTCTTTGAGTTTCAAGGCCGAAGTCACGGAATGCGTACAGCAGATTTTCGAACAATAGGGTCTTTCCGGCTCACGAGAGCCTACACACTGTATAAAAACAGCGGTTTTGGCCTTATCGACCCTTTCGTCACCACTGCTCAGGGCCTGATCAAAATCCAGATGCGTAAAAATCCTGTCATCTTCACCGTAAAGGTATTCGTCAGGCTTATACTCCTGTGCACCCACGGCAACAACCACAGCGCCGTGTTTCAAATGGAGATCATTCCCATTTTGAGAGATATCCGTTTCAAAATTTCCAACAAATCCGGTACTCTGACTAATGGTAGTATTGGTGTACACATCAATTAAGGGGTTGTTTTCGACCCGTTTTACGACTTCTTTAACGCGGTCGGCGATTTTATCTCCCTTGGGTGTTTCGTAAAGCCTTAAGGCATTCCCTCCAAGCTCATTACTTTGCTCCACCAGATGTGCCCGAAATCCCTGATCGGCAAGACCTAAAGCCGACATCATACCGGAAATACCGCCACCGATGACCAGGGCCGTATTATTAACCGGAATCCTCGGCTGAGACAACGGTTGAAGCAGTCCAACCTTGGCTACTGCCATGTGGACCAGTTCTTTGGCTTTTTCCGTTGCTTTTTCTTTTTCCTGGGGATGAATCCATGAACACTGATTTCGAATGTTTGCCATTTCAAAAAGGTACTGGTTCAAACCGGCATTTCTCAGGGTCTCCTGAAACAAAGGTTCGTGGGTCTTAGGCGTACAGGCCGCCACAACCACACGGTTTAATCCTTCCTTTTTAATAATCTCCGTCATCTTGTCCTGAGTGTCCTGGGAACAGGTAAACAAATTTTCTTCCACATAAACGACGCCGGGCAAGCTCCGGACATATTCGGCTACCGCAGGGACATCAACCGTACCCGCAATATTCGTACCGCACTTACAAACAAACACGCCGATACGGGGCTCTTCCGCCGATATATCTTTTTCTTCGGGATAGGTCTTTGTTTTTACCAGGGTATTCCGGGCATCGGAAAGACGGGTCTGTGCTTCACAGGCCGCCGCACTGGCTTCCATAACCGAGTACGGAATGTCCTTGGGTTCCTGGAAGGCCCCACAAACATACACACCTTTGCGGGAACTCTCTACAGGGTTAAAGATCTCTGTTCGGGCAAAATTATCTTCATTCAATTCAATTCCCAGGCGGTCGGAAAATTCAACAAGCTCTTTTGAACTCTCCATACCTACCGAAAGGACAACCATATTAAAGGTTTCGACTTTTTTGCCGCCCTTTTCGTCAACATATTCGAGAATCAGATCATGGGTTTCAGGATCTTCGACAATGGTGTGAATCCTGGAGCGTATAAATCTTACACCATGTTCTTCTCTGGCCCGGTCATAATATCTTTCAAAATCCTTGCCGTTTGTCCGCATATCCATGAAAAAGATAGCGGCATCCAGTTCATCAGTGGCGTGTTCCTTGGAAATAACCGCTTCTTTGATAGCATACATGCAGCAAACCGATGAGCAATAGGGATGATCACACTTGTTCATATCCCTGGAGCCCACGCACTGAAGCCATGCTATTTTTTTAGGTTCCTCATGATCCGATACCCGGACAAGATGTCCCTGAAACGGACCGGTGGAACTCAAAATACGCTCATATTCCATACTGGTGACAACATTGGGAAATTCAATATACTTGTAGTTGTCAAACTTGCTCGGATCAAAAGGGGTAAATCCCGGACAAAGAATTACCGAGCCGACCGATATGGTCACTTTTTCTTCCTTGTCATCAAAATTAATAGCACCCGCAGGGCATTTTTTTGCACAGGTTCCGCATTTTCCTTTTGTCAGATAGAGACAGATCTCAGGATCAATCGCATATTTAAGAGGAACCGCTTGTGGATACTCAACATAGATAGCCTTGCGCTTAACCATGTTCTCATTATAAGGATCATCAACTTTTTTCGGACATTTTTCCGTACATACGCCGCAGGCAATACATTTATCCATATCGACATAGCGGGGATGTTTGATGACATCAATTTCAAAATTTCCCGCCTCACCATTTATCGCAGTAACCTCTGTGAGAGTCAGGAGTTCAATATTGAGATGCCGGCCGACCTCGACCAGTTTAGGGGAAATAATTCACATTGCACAGTCATTGGTAGGAAAAGTCTTATCCAACTGAGCCATAACGCCGCCGATTGAGGCTGATTTTTCGACAAGATATACGTAATAGCCTGATTCAGCCAGATCCAATGCCGATTGCAGGCCGGTAATACCGCCCCCTACAACCATTACAGAGCCTTTAACATCACTCATTATTCTACTGTTCCTTTCTTCTTACTCATTCTTACCCATTAGTAAGAATGATGAGAAAATCCTGTTTTACGGAGGATGCCCGAACCAACGGCTTAGGCCTTACTGCCTCTCCACAGACTGTCACCGTAGAACCTACGGCAAGTTTGTTAATATTATTTTTCTTATACACAAAATATCAGCTTGGTTCTCACTATTATATTATGTGCAAAATGAATAATTATAACTATAAACTATAGTTGATTAACAAATCAGCTACAATTTAAAGCTCCTTAATTTATTAAACCTGTCTTTTATGCTTAATTTATTGAAAAAAATAGGAGAGCATATTCTCATTTCGTTTATAAAAACTTATTTAGGTTGTCAAGACATATTTCCAATTTCA
>JAFDHS010000171.1:0-453 GCA_019308655.1 Deltaproteobacteria bacterium | reverse complement strand
CTTATTTAGGTTGTCAAGACATATTTCCAATTTCACCCTGTCTGTTCGCTAAGTCCGGCGTTACTTTCCGAATATTTTACAGGACCGGAAGCCCTGTTAAAATTTATTCGCCACGCAAGTGAATCAATAAACATGCAAAAAGTATCGTATAAATAATATTTATTATCATTTTTAGATATTATTTATCAATTTATTTATTTAATTTATTAAAAAATCTTTTAACGCAACTAAAAGCAACTAAAAGCAACTAAAAATATCAATTAATATTTTTTCAATATAAGGAAAAATTTTTTTAAAACCACTTTTCTTCATCTTCATGTCCTCTTGCTATCTTCCCCTGTTTATCCGGCCCGATCGTCACCGGAAATTTATTTTTAATTTTATTTCAGAGGAACGCTTCAACTCCCCCTGAAATCCTCATTTAAAGAATGAAAATAAACTCTTTACATGGCT
>JAFDHS010000170.1 GCA_019308655.1 Deltaproteobacteria bacterium | reverse complement strand
ATTTACAGACTTGCCGAAAGATTTCCTGAAAACAAAATTGTCCTTGCGCATTGGGGCGGCGGAATATTCTTCTTCAATCTGATGAAAAAGCAGGCAAAAGAGACTTTGAAGAATATCTACTATGATACTGCAGCATCTCCATATCTTTATGATCCTGAAATCTATCCGGTTGCCATAGAACTTGCCGGTGAAGATAAAATTCTTTTCGGCAGTGACTTTCCGCTTTTAAAGCCGGCAAGATATTTCAAGGAGCTTGAGAAGGTCGGCTTGTCAAAAGAAAGTATAGAAAATATTTGCGGCAACAACGCAGAAAAACTTCTGTTTTAATTATTTTGTCTTTACTTGCCGGATGGGAGTAGGGTATAAATTCAGGTTAGGATGCTGAAGTATTTTGTGCCATTTGCGGTGACAGTGGCGTTATAATGAGCGTCTAAAAGGAAGCATCAGGCAGTGATGAACATGACAGACCGGAACAAATCGCCCATAAAGCTAAAGGGTGTCGGAAACAGCCTTTGGGTTACATTCGATCCCACACAACCTGTAGATTTTCTACAAGAAGAATTGACTAAACTCTTTAAGCGGATGAAACACCTGGTTGTCAATGCCCGTATCGTACTCGATCCCGGAGAACAGGAAGGGTGCGATGACGTAGTCAAGAAGCTGCGTGTTTTTTTAAAGGATACTTTTGATGTCGGAGCGGTTTCAAAACCACCTGTCAAGCGGGCGGTCAAGGAGGAACGTATCCGACAGCGAGATATCGGCAGTTCCTGGCACAACTCCGCCAGCGAAGTTCTCATGCTGACAGGAAGGGTCCGGTCCGGTCAAAAGATTACGACAAAAAAACATGTTCTTATATTGGGTGATGTAAACCCTGGAGGAGAGATTGTTGCAGGCGGTGATATAGTGGTAATGGGAAGCCTCTGTGGAACGGTGTCGGCGGGTCAGCCGGACAATGAGGATTCTATTGTCTTATCCCTTGATTTTCGTCCTACTCAGGTACAAATCGGAGGTTTTTTGGCTGCAGGCATTCCCTCTTCTCGAGGTAAAACCGTTGAATTCGCCAGTGTCGAGGACAACGCCATTGTTGTAAAAGACTATCTGAAGGCAAATCCATTCGGCCGTTTGCCCCAGCCGCTGGTCCGATAGGCTGTAAGGAAGTGAATCATAGAGTTACTTTACTCATGCTTTTTAAGCGTTTTACGCATAATTATTATCTTAGAGGTGTACATTGAAAGGTAAGATTATTGTCATTACTTCAGGCAAAGGGGGCGTGGGCAAGACGACGGCAACGGCCTCAATAGGATCGGCCCTGGCTTTGGAAGGGAACCGGGTCCTCCTGGTGGATATGGATATCGGTCTCAGGAATCTGGATGTGGTGATGGGACTGGAAAACCGGATTGTCTTCAACATCGTTGATATCGTAAAAGGCAAGTGCAAGATAGGGCAGGCTGCGATTAAAGACAGAAGAATTGATAATCTCTTTCTTGTTCCGGCATCCCAGAGTGATAACAAGGATGCTATAACACCGGAGGAGATGATACGGCTTTGCGAAGAGCTTCGTGAAGAATTCGATTTTATTCTGATGGATTGTCCGGCGGGGATTGAGCAGGGATTTGAAAATGCCGTGGTTGCCGCTGATGAAGCCGTTGTTATTTGTGCTCCCGAGGTGTCGTCGATACGGGATGCCGATCGAATAATAGGTATTCTTTTCTCAAAATCCATTACCCCCAAGCTTGTGGTCAATCGAATTGTCCCTGAAATGGTTGAACGCGGTGATATGTTGAGTCATGAAGATGTTGTTGATGTTCTCTCCATCGATCTTATCGGGTTGGTTGAAATGGATGATCAGGTGGTGGTATCGACGAACATGGGTACTCCTACCGTGCTGCAAAAAAATTCTAAAGCGGGAGACGCCTTCCGGCGTATCGCCATGAGACTCAACGGCAATGAGGATCTTCCCATTGTAGTTCCGCAAGTTCCAAACCGTTTCTGGAAAAAGCTCGGCCTTAAAATCGGCCTTGGAAAATGAAGGAAGTCCCATGCTAAACGGAATATTCAGAAAGATTATCGGTAAAGGTGACGACAGCAGCAAGGACGTAGCAAAAAAGAGGCTTAAGTTTGCCTTGGTGTATGACAGGCTTGACGTATCTGATGATGTTCTCGAGAACCTTCAGCGGGATATCGTGGAGGTTATCTCGCGCTATTTTGAAATTGACAAGGATGGTTTAAGCCTTGACATCCGGGACTCGGGTGATTTGTCGGCCCTTGTACTCAACACACCGATTTTGTCCAAGCGCAGAGACACATCTTAAAAAAGGATGGTTTTTTTATGTATTTTGACAAATCGGGACAAACGAATACCGAACAAACGTTAAAGCTTGCTTTTGAGCGTGGAAAAGAGCTGGGGATAGACGAAGTCGTCTTAGCTTCTTCAACAGGGGAGACAGCCTATAAGGCTTTGGAAATATTCACAGGGTTCAGGATAACAACGGTGACATTGCATTGTGGTTTCAGAGAACCGTTTAAAAAGGCAATGTCGGATGATGTCAGAAGAGATTTGCAGGCAAAGGGTGCGACGGTCATAATGGCAACACACGCCCTGTCAGGTATTGAACGATCCATTGCCAAAAAACATGACGGCTGCTATCCTGCACTCCTGGTTTCCGACACATTAAGGCTTTTTGGCCATGGTACCAAAGTTGCCGTTGAAGTATCCATAATGGCTGCTGATGCAGGCGCATTAACCGGAAATGATATCCTTTCCATCGGCGGGTCATCACGGGGGGCGGATACGGCGCTGGTATTAAAACCTGTCGGTCAGTCAGACCTTTTTGACATGCGTATAAGAGAGATTATATGCAAACCAAGGGCTTTCTGAAATTCAGGATTGTCGTCAATTCTTCTTAGACGGCTATACTATTTTCAAAGCTGTTGCTCAGCCTGACAAACTCAGGCAAGGAAAGCGTCTCTGCGCGTCTTGCAGGATCAATATCTGCGGCATCTAAAACTTTCAAGGCAATCTCGGCATCGATATGAAGTTCACTTCCTGCCAGAGCATTTTTCAGTGTTTTTCGTCTCTTCCCGAATGCCGCTTTTATAACCTTGAAAAAAAAACTTTCATCTTTTGCTGAATATTCAAGGGATTCTTTGAATTTGATTTCGATGATTTGAGAATCTATCCTGGGTTTTGGAAAAAAAAGATGTGCTTTGACTTCCGCAATTTTTTTGATATCCGCACAGTAGGCCAGCATAACGGAAAGCCTTCCATAATCCTTGCATCCCGGATTTGCCGTAAGGCGTTCGGCAAATTCTTTCTGAAACATAAAGATTGCCCGGTCGATAACGTTTCTTGATTTTATAATTTGAACAAGAACCTGGGAAGATATGTTGTAGGGAAGGGAAGATTTCCTATGACCACAATTTTGCAGCCTTCCTTTTCCCCCAATTCCTTAATATCGACATCCAGTATGCTTTTTCCCAGTAAATTTACGTTGTGAATATTATGGGTAAGAAGCTCGTTTTTTAAAAGCGGAATGATCCGAAAATCTTTTTCAACTGCGTAGACTTTTTTGGCGAGACGCGCTACAGGAACGGTCAAGGAACCAAGGCCGGCGCCGATTTCCAAAACAACGTCTTCTGCGGATATGTCCGAACGTGCCGCTATCATTTCAGCAGTGGACGGATCGGATAAAAAATTCTGTCCTAAATGTTTCCTGGGTTGGATATTTAATGCTTTAAGCAGTCTTGCTGGGGATATCATAATTATGGGTCT
>JAFDHS010000169.1 GCA_019308655.1 Deltaproteobacteria bacterium | reverse complement strand
ACCCGGCCCGCTTCTCACCCTTGTCATCTCGGAAACACTCCAACATGATATGAAAGCCGGTGTTAAAGTCGCATTGGCTCCTGTTATCACCGATTTGCCGATAATTATTCTGACGGTATTTATCTTGGGTAAACTGTCCAGGTTCGATGCCGTATTAGGGGTAATCTCATTTTTGGGTGGATTTTTAATTTTATATCCGGCTTATGAAAGTTTGCGGACACAAGGCGTAACAATAAACCCGACCAACTTCAAACCCAAATCATTACTCAAAGGAATTATGGTTAATGCCATCAGTCCCCATCCTTATCTGTTCTGGTTCAGCGTTGGTGCGCCGACAATTGTCAAAGCGATGAATCAAAGTGTTGGTGCTTCGGCGGTATTTATCAGCAGTTTTTATGCACTCCTTGTGGGGTCCAAAATTCTCCTGGCTGTTTTAGTCGGCAGTTCCAAGTCCTTTCTGACGGACAATGCCTATATTTACACCATGAGAATTTTAGGTTTGCTATTAATGGGTTTTGCATTTTTTCTTTTTTATGACGGTCTGAAACTATTTGGATATGTATAGGAAATACAAGAAAGGAGTTAAAAAATGAAATGTCCCGTATGCGGCAATGCTATGGAAGAAATCGGCATTGAAGGCATTGTGCTTGATGTATGTAAAGGTGGCTGCGGAGGAATCTGGTTTGACGGATTCGAACTTCAGAAAGTCGATGAGCCTTTTGAGTCTGCCGGAGAAAAACTATTAGATATCGAAAAAGATGAAACGCTTGTTATCGACCATACCAAGAGACACAAGTGCCCCAAATGCGATGATATGATAATGATGCGGCATTTTTTCAGTCCCAAAAAACAGGTCCAGGTGGATGAATGCCCTAACTGTGCGGGTATTTGGCTTGATGCCGGTGAATTAAGTCAAATTCGAAATCAATTCACCTCTGAAAAAGAAAGAAAAAAGGCTGCGGAACACTATTTTTCTGAAATTTTCGATGTTGAACTTGAAAAAATGCGGGCGGAAAGTCAAGCTAACAACAAAAAAGCAAAAAAAATTGCAGGCATATTTCGTTTTATCTGCCCAAGTTATTATATCCCCGGCAAGCAGGATTGGGGAGCTTTTTAAATAGGGTGAACTTTTTTGTGTAGAAATGATGGAGGTAACAAAATGAAAAGACAAATCGAAATGAAGGTTAAAAAGATTACTCCAAAAGGAGAAATTTTCAAGTGCCCCGTCTGTGGATATAATGATGGTTTTCACGTTTCATTTCATATGCAGGATGATTCAGATAAAGCGGGTATTATATTGATATGCCCCAAATGTCATAACCATTTCGAGATTGGATGGGAGGCTGTGCTATCCAAAAAACAGGTATAAACCCGTTTACACCACCTCTTTGCAAAAAATTATAAGCCGACCGGCCAATGAACTGCTATGAATATTCTTGTTTCTATAAGATTTTATGAGGAATTGAATGATTTTCTTCCTCTTAAAAGACGCAAACAAGAATTTTCTTTATCGGTTATGGGTTGTCCTTCCGTAAAGCATTTAGTAGAATCACTCGGCGTACCTCATACGGCGGTGGATTTAATTCTCGTTAACGGGAGATCGGTTCCATTTACATATACTTTGCAAGATGGAGACCTGATATCCGTTTACCCTGCCTTCGAAGCATTCGATATTTCAATGGTTTCAAAGCTGAGAGAAAAACCGCTTCGCACACTGAAATTCATTCTCGACATTCATCTGGGTAAGCTTTCGAAATATTTGAGGCTGCTGGGATTTGACTCGTTGTACGGAAATGATTATAAAGATCGGGAAATTGTAAATCTCTCTCTCGCCGACAATAGAATTATCCTGACGAGGGACAGGGGACTTCTTAAAATCAAAGAGGTTGTTCGCGGATACTGGGTGAGGAATACTAACCCCCAAAGGCAACTAAAAGAGATACTAAAACGCTTTGATCTGAAAACCTTGATTACCCCCTTTTCCATCTGTATGATGTGTAATGGAAAGATTGAACGTATAGATAAAAAGAACATCCGGGAAAGGATTGATCAAACAATTTTTTCAAGGTTTGATGAATTCTTCTTCTGCAAAGACTGCGGGAAAATATACTGGAAGGGTTCTCATTACAAATCGATGATAAAATTCATCGATAAGTCCATAACTTAATAGAACAATCCTGATCATGCCAAGAGCGCAGCCTTTTTGCGTACAATTTAAGGCTTTTGGTTGAAAAAAAATAGTAAAATCCCCCTACTTCCCCTTTGTAAACAAGGATATAAGGAGATTTTTGCTAATGATTGTGCCTTACACACCTAATTAACGCATTGTTAGCCGCCTTTGGAGGAAAGATGAAACAAAACCCATTGCTTTCTCTGATCCAGGGAATCATGACTGAATTTGCCAATCTGACCGGGCTTTCACCGGCCGGGGAGGTTCCACGGCGCTACTTATGGACCGACGCTTTCGCCGTGTGCAACTTCCTGGAGCTTTATCGTCAAACATGTGATGAAAAATACAAGAATCTCGCGTTGCTACTCGTAGATCAGGTTCATAACGTCCTCGGCCGTCACCATGAAGACGACTCACGAACCGGCTGGATCAGCGGCCTCGATGAGCAAAAGGGCAAAATGCACCCTGCGAAGGGTGGTTTGAGGATCGGTAAGAAAATGAACGAACGGAGCCCTTTTGATCGTTTTGACGAACGTTTGGAATGGGACCGTGACGGGCAGTACTACCATTACCTGACGAAATGGATGCACGCTCTCAATCGTGTAAGCCGAGTCACTGGAGATACAATCTACAACACGTGGGCTATGGAGCTGGCGAAAACGGCCCATGCCAAGTTTACCTATGTTCCACCTTCCGGCGGCCGGAAACGCATGTACTGGAAAATGAGCATAGACCTCTCCTATCCTCTCGTAGAATCCATGGGACATCACGATCCTCTCGACGGATTCATCACATACACTCAACTTCAGGCAACTGCAGCTAAAGATTCTGAAAAATCAGTGTGTCCGGATCTCAACGAGGAGATCACCGACATGACCGATATTTGCAAAGGAAAAAGCTGGAACACAGATGACCCGCTGGGCATTGGCGGTCTTTTATGTGACGCCTACAAAGTGGCGCAAATACTTATTAACGAAAATTTTGAACAGACCGACCTGCTGGAGACTTTATTGGATTCTTCCCTGCCGGGTCTGGAATCCTACGCGAGAACGAATCCCTTGGAGCTTCCTGCTGATTACCGTCTTGCATTTCGGGAACTGGGACTGTCTATTGGCCTACGGGCGGTTGAAAAGCTGCAGGGATTGATTGAGGAAAAACCGGATTTTTTCAAAAAGAAACATCCTTTACGCACGCGGATTGAAATCCTGATGCGGTACGCGCCGTTGATTGAAAAAATTGAGAACTTTTGGCTTGAACCCACCAGCAAAAAAACTGACAGTTGGATGGAGCATCCTGAGATTAATATGGTTATGTTGGCAACCAGCTTGGCCCCTGATGCATATTTGACC
>JAFDHS010000168.1 GCA_019308655.1 Deltaproteobacteria bacterium | reverse complement strand
CGCGTGAATCATTCGTTCAAATGCCTTCAGAACTGAAGGATAAAGAACTTGTTAAAATTGTTGAAGGTTTGTTTGTTAAAGAGCCATTGAAATCCCAAATATTAAAAAATCCTGGGTAGTCCATAATAGGTAGTGATAAACAACATGCTTACCGTTGGTATTAAAGAGATTTAGATTAATATAACACTACCTGTTTAGCACTACCGTTTCTTCAAGTGATTTGCGCTGCTCCTCGTTGAATCCTACCAGTTTGTGTATCGTTCTTTTGGCGTGAACCCAGCACAGGGCATGCAGGAAAACATTAAATTGTCCTGCATCATCGCTCATGATCACAAGATTTTTATTAAAACCATGTTCAACTACGCTCCCCAAAAGTGCCCCTTCAGTAACTATTCCAGACCTCGAAAGTCGTGAAGCAAAATAATCGCAAAACACCTTTCGTTTATATAGAATCCATTGATACACCTGCTACAGAGCATTATGAACAGGAAAAATATTGCGATGCGGCTTAAATCTTCAGTTTTTATGAGACGAACTGCACCCAAAACAAACCGGTTCTAAAAATTCGGCGGATCATTAATTCACAAGATATGAAAAAAATTATTGAAGTCTGAAAGACAATCTGACAAATGATTGTAAAAGATTATTGTAAAAGATTATAAATACCAGCCAGGATAGAAAGTGATATGGATACAATCAACAAATTTGATATAAGAACCTCTATTATCGAGAAAGTAATCGACGTCTTCGATATGATGCTTTCCATGGAAGTCGAACCCTATGATGATGTTTCTCAATTAACTTTGGATGGCGATCGAGTTGTGGGGTCCGTAAGTTTCGCCGGTGAAGTGATAGGAATCGTCAATATCTATGTCAGCGAGCCCTTTTCCCGCATCATTACGGCATCCATGCTCGGCATGGAGGTGGCGGAAATCGAGGGGGAAGAAGAGGTTAAAGATGTGCTTGGCGAGGTGACTAACATGATCGGCGGCAAGCTCAAATCGGATTTCAGTGACGCCGGCTTATCCTGCGTTCTCTCCACGCCTTCCATCACGAGCGGAACCGACTTTAAGATCGAATCCATGAATATGGCGAGGTATGAACGTTTTGCTTTTCGTTATCAAGAGCACACCGTTTTTGTGGAAACGGGTATAAAGCTGAATGCTCATACCGGTGCCGATGTTCATGATCTGGTTGCTGAAACTGAAAAGCAGCCCGGCCCCATTGATGTCGATCTAATCAAAACGATGGATATAAGAGCCTCTATTGCCGATAAAGTAATAGATGTGTTCAACATGATGTTATCCATGGAAGTGGAAAAGTGCGATGCGGTTTTAGAGTCAGTTTCAAATGATCCTCGAATGGTGACGTCAGTGAATTTTAGCGGTGAGGCAATGGGAATCATCAATATCCAAGTCAGTGATTCCTTTGCCGGCCTCATGACGGCATCCATGCTCGGCATGGAGGTAGAGGAAATCGAGGGGGAAGAAGATATTAAAGATGTGCTTGGCGAGGTGAGTAACATGATCGGCGGCAAGCTCAAATCGGATTTCAGTGACGCCGGCTTATCCTGCGTTCTCTCCACGCCTTCCATCACGAGCGGAACCGACTTTAAGATCGAATCCCTGAACATGGATAGACATGAACAGTTTTCTTTTCGCTACAAGGACCATGCCGTCACCGTGGAAGTAGCTGTAAAGATGGAAAATCTTGCAAAATATGCTGATGAGAGTCACCCCTCTGAGGTTACTGAAACCTTAAAAACCATTGAAGTGCCTGCTCAAGAGGAAGCGGAAGAAGTCCCCCGACCGTTGGAAACGATTGAGGACGCGCCTCAAGAGGAAGCGGAAGAAGTCCCCCTACCCTTGAAAACCATTGAGGATGTGCCTCATGAAAAACCGCCCGCTGCCACCAAAACCTTAAAGACCACCAAAGAACCTGATCAGAAAAAATCAATCGAAGTTACCAAACATACAGGTATTGGCAGTGGTCTGGATTTCTTGCTTGATATCCCTCTCGAGATGTCCATTGAACTGGGTCGAACTAAGATGAGTATAGATGAACTGCTTCATCTTGGCGATGGATCCGTTGTTGAGCTTACAGCGCTTGAAAGAGAACCCGTGGATATACTGATCGGTGAAAAATTGATTGCCAGGGGGGAAGTCGTCATTGAGGATGGGAAATATGGTATCCGCATCACCGAAATTATGAGTCGTATGGAACGAATCAAGAGTCTGAGTTAATAAATTTGCCACTTCCTTGAGTGGTGTGCTTATTCATGACTCAATCAAATTATGAATTCTGTTCGGTGCACGTAGACCCGGAATACCCCCTTATATTCCCGGGAAATTATATTTTTTTTACAGATATAAAATCGGATATCAAAACACAAGCTGAAAACATTTTTTCAGAAAAAAAATGATTACTATTGCTTTATATGGTAAATAAGACCGCATTGAGTAAATTCAAGGGATTCAGCAAAAAAGGAAAACATATTATGCAAACGATTAAAATCCCGGGAATAGATCTTGAAACCTTCCGCATTGCCCTCGGCCCATGGGCCATCGGCGGTTGGATGTGGGGCGGCTGTGATGATGAAGTCTCCATCGGCACTATTCACGCTGCCTTGGACAGAGGGATCAATCTTGTTGATACCGCACCGGTTTAGGGAAATGGCTTCGAATTGAAGTCGCGGAGTAATCGCTCTAAGAAATGTCCAAAAAAGTACGGTTTTTCAGCATGAATTTACGAGGTCTGTATTAAGAAAACACGAACGAACCGGTCGCCCTTTAGGAAGGGATTGTTTTATTGAAAAAATGGAACTTCTTTTGGACCGAAAACTCAAACCTCAAAAACCTGGATCCAAAAAGAAGGATAAGTAAGGTGTCCCCGGAATTTCCGGAATTTCCAACCGATTCAACGTTGCCATCACCCGGGCAAAGTACAAGTTGATCGTCATCGGAAGTCAGGCGTTCTTTTCAACAATTCCCCATACGGAAAAAGCATTGCAGGCGAACAGGTGTTTCAAAGAATTTTTAAGATACTGCCGGGAACTGGACAGTGTTTTTCTATGGAAGGATACAGCTAATCCTGATTTTCAGAGTATCCTAATTTCCCATATTGAACAATGCAGGCCGCTATGATAGATTTCATTGTGTCTAAAGTTGGCAAAGTATGCAAAATCATCAGGTTGAAAAGGTGAATAAATGTCAAAGATGCATCCGGATCTCAAAGAATACTTCAGGCAGTTTGTCTCCTCCAGAGATCCATTGCTGTTGGAACTCGAGGAGGAAGCCCACCGAGAAGAGATACCTATTATCGGGCCGGTTGTTGGTGACCTGTTATACCTGTTGGCCCGGGTTATACAGGCCAGGCAGATTTTGGAACTGGGAACTGCCACAGGGTATTCCACCATTTATCTTGCCAGAGCCTGCGAGACTTTAGACGGGCGGCTTGTTACCCTGGAAATCGAAAAGACCCTGGCAGCCAGGGCACGGGCCAATTTTCAAAGAGCAGGTCTTGAAC
>JAFDHS010000167.1 GCA_019308655.1 Deltaproteobacteria bacterium | reverse complement strand
GTTTTTTGTGAAGATATCGAGATTCTTTGCATCATCAGCCGCCTTTGGAATGCCGTCGGCTGTGGCAATAAAGACTGTGGTTACCGTGTGGTGCCTGGGGTCACGGTCCGGTTCCGAATAGCTATGAAACTGTTCGACAAGTTTAATATCAAGGGAAGTCTCTTCCTTTGCTTCCCTTACAGCGGCTGTTTCTAAAGATTCACCATAATCGACAAAACCGCCGGGTATGGCCCAGCCGTAAGGCGGGTTAACTCTTTCGATCAGAATGATGCCGTCTTTGACTTCAATAATGATATCCACGGTAACTAAAGGGTTTCTGTATTTCTTTTCAGGGCCGGGTTGTTTTGTATCTTTATTTTTTTGCATATTTTGCCCATAAACTCTTTTTGGTCAGTGTATTAAAAAGCCGGAATAAAAATATCAATCCCTATGATTCGGGTCAACCGTAAACAGTCAATTTTATTATGCGGGTCCTTCTCTCGGAACCGTACCTTGATAATAGTTGCAAAACTGCTTTTGTGGTGTTAATTTTTTATATCCGCATTACGGCTGTCTGGTAAGGTTGAGGGCGCTTTTACAATAAAAAATTCAATAAAAGCCATGAGGATTGTGAAAAAATATGAAAAAGACATTCACTGAAAAAAAGGCAAGTATCGCCCAAAGCCCATACGGCATGGTCTCTACGGCATCCGGTATCGCTACCGATGCCGGTGTAAAGATCCTCGAAAAAGGGGGCAATGCAGTGGATGCAGCGGTTGCCGCGGCTTTCTGTCTGGGAGTCACGGAACCCCATGCTTCCGGTATCGGCGGTCAGAGCATGGTGCTGCTGCATCTGGCTGACAGCGGCAGTACGATTGCCCTTGATGGTTCATCCAGGGCGCCTTTTGCCGTATCGCCCATGCATGTGCCTAAAAAACCCCTTACGATCGGCCTGCAAGCCTCGACAGTACCGTCAACGCCTGCGGTCCTTGGATATCTGCTGGAGCACTACGGGAAATTAACCCTTCAAGAGGTGCTCGAACCCTCCATTGCGGCAGCCCGGGACGGGTTCAAAATAACCGCTCTCCAGCATCGTCTTATCAAACTGGAAGCAGAGGAACTGCGAAAAGATCCACTTGCGGCCAATGTTTTTTTAAAGGACGGCAGACCATTGCATGCAGGTGAAATCCTGTGCCAGGAAGAACTTGCATCATGTTTGAAGCGGATGGCGGATGAGGGATGGCAGGATTTTTATCATGGTGAAATCGGACGGAAAATTTTGGATGACATGCAATCGCGCGGCGGACAGATTACCGAGGCCGACCTCAGCCAAATTCCTGTTCCCATTGAACGTCCGTTTCTTGAGACAAGTTACCGGGATTATACCGCACGCATATATCCTCCACCTGGAGCAGGCAGGGCACTTGGTCAAATATTGAATATTCTGGGGAATTTTCATCCCGAGGAGCTTCAGCCTGGCAGTCCTGTGGCTGCGGTTATTATGGCGCTGGCTACCCACTCCGCCCTGCAAAGTCGTGAACGCTGGCCTATAGATCCGGCAATCTATAAACAATTGAGAAAAAGGCGCATGCTTCATAAAGATTATGCCAAAGAGATTGCGCGGCGTATTCGGATGGTCCTGCCGCCTGAAGGCACGAAGCGTTTTGATCTGCCTGAAACATCCGGAGAGACAACGCATCTTTCCGTTGCAGACCACCAGGGAAATGCAGTCGGCATTACCCAGTCCATAGAACTTGTGTTCGGTTGTAAACGAACGGCCCAGGGACTGGGTTTTTTCTATAATAATTATATGAGTACTTTTAATTATAAGGATATGACCCATCCCTATTATCTATTGCCTGGGGCGTTCCCCTGGAGCAGTGTGGCGCCCACGCTGATTTTCAAGGGACGCAGGCCTTTGTTTCTCCTCGGCAGCCCCGGGAGCGAACGTATTGCGCCCACCCTGGCCCAGGTGATTACCGGGTTGATTGATGCAAAACAGAGTCTCGGTGATGCCGTAAACAATCCTCGACTTCATTGTACCCATAAGGGTACGGTGCATATCGAAGCGGACCGTTTTCATCCCGATGTGCTTGACGCCCTTGCTCAGGCCGGTCTTCAGGTGAAAAAGCGGGCGGCATACAGTTTTTACCTTGGATGTGTGCAAGCGGTTCAGTTGCCGGAAAAGAAGAATAAACCGTTTATCGGTGTTGCTGATCCCCGGCGGGACGGAAGGGCGGGCGCTCCTGAATTTAAATCCTAACCCGGATAAACCGGAAAAGTGATCTAAAGTTAATGAGTCGCTTCGCTTCGTCTTTTTATATAAAATTGATAGAATGCCTCAACTTTAGGCACTTTAGATCACTTTAGTCACTTCACACTTTTTTAAGTTTTGATTTTTTTCATAAAATACACGAATTTTAGTATTAAGTTACTAATTACGGGAAGATGATATGAAAATCGCTATCATCTATAATAGGGAAAGCCGGGCTGTAATTAATCTCTTTGGTGTACCGAACCGGGAAAAATACGGACTGGAGACAATAAAAAAGATTCGGGATGCCCTGAAAAAAGGCGGGTATAAGGTGCGGGCTTTTGAAGGGGATAAGAATATCATTAAAAATCTGGAAGAGTTTATGCCTGCTGTTATTGCCGGTGAAAGGCCCGGCCTGGTTTTTAACCTGAGTTACGGAATCCAGGGCAAGTCCCGTTATACCCATATTCCAGGTCTTCTGGAGATGCTGGGAATTCCGTATGTTGGTTCGGGACCCGAAACCCACGCCATTGCCCTGGATAAGGTGGTGACAAAGATGATTCTTCTTCAGAGAGGCCTGCCGACTCCCAGGTTTGCGGTATTGGATTGTCCCGGTTCCGAGCTTAAAGAAAAACTTGCTTACCCGCTGATTGTCAAACCCAAGGATGAGGCGGTATCCTTCGGACTGAAGATCGTTCATGATGAAGCTGAGCTGCTAAAGGGGGTACAAACTATTTACGATATGTTTCACGGGCCGACCCTGGTTGAGGAATATATTCCCGGCCGGGAGATTAACGTCGGCCTGCTGGGGAACGATCCGGTTGAAGCGTTGCCGCCGGTTGAATTGGATTTCGGTAAGGGAGTTCCTATTTACACACATGAAGACAAAACACGCACCAGCGGCCGAACAGTCGAAAAAATCTGCCCCGCCTTGTTAACCGAAGAACAGGCAAGCTATTGCAAGGCCCTGGCTGTTCAAGCATTCAAATCCATTGGTTGTTACGATAGTGCCAGGGTGGATTTTCGAATGGATGAAAAAGGGAACTTTCATATTCTGGAGATCAATTCCATGGCCAGCCTCAGGCCGGAAAGCTCATATGTTTATGCGGCGGACAAGATCGGGTTGGATTACGCCGCTTTGGTCAATCGACTGGTGGAGATAACGACCAAACGTTATTTCAGAGCGCCGGTTCCGGTTAATGTTAAAGGTAAGGGGGGCAAAACCTCCCAGGCTATTTTTGATTTTTTGACAATAAAACGCGACAAGACAGAAGATGAACTAAGGAAGTGGACAAATCTTTCC
>JAFDHS010000166.1 GCA_019308655.1 Deltaproteobacteria bacterium | reverse complement strand
GGAAAACTTTTTTGCCGGAAGCACTGCCAAGAACAAAAATCCCCGATTTTATCTTATCTTTAAACTTATCGGCCAGATCCCTCAAAGCGGCAGGATTATCGACCGATACCTTTTTGCTAAGGACGTTGATGCCGTTTACCAGTTTAATATCACTTTCGGCTTCATCTGCCGATTTGGAAGCAATTTTTGCCTTTAATTTTTCCAGTTCTTTTTCAAGGGCCTTGTGCTCGGACAGAATTTTTTCGACCCGCCGGGTAACGAAGTCGGGTTTTTCTTTGACCAGATGGGCGGTATCATATATTATTTTTGAAGTTTTCTGAATGTGTGTCAATGCGGCAGCACCGGTCAATGCCTCGATTCTTCGTACACCGGCAGCAATGCCGGTTTCTCCTGTGATTTTAAACAGTCCGATATTGCCGGTACGCTCCGTATGGGTCCCGCCACAGAATTCTTTGCTGAAGGAAGCAAGGGAAATGACTCTGATTCTGTCCCCATATTTTTCTTCAAAAAGGGCTGTTGCCCCTGTCTTGAATGCCTTTTCGGCATCCATTTCCTCACCCTGGACCGGAACATTGTCGCGTATCCGTTCGTTGACAATACGTTCAATATTATCAAGCGTTTCGTTATCAACCTGAGAAAAATGAGTAAAATCAAACCGAAGTCGGTCCGGTGCCACAAGGGAACCTGCCTGCTTGACATGGTCACCGAGAACTTGACGTAAAGCAGCATGGAGTATATGGGTTGCGGTGTGGTTAAGGGCTGTTGCCTCACGTTTTTCATTGTTAACGGAAAGGGTTACGGTTTGACCCGTTTTAACCGAGCCTGAAGTAACTTTGCCTTTGTGAATGATAAGTCCTGTCGGGTCTTTAATGGTGTCCAAGACCTCTATGTCAAGATCCTGGGCCGTAATTTTTCCTGAATCTCCGGCCTGACCTCCGGATTCCGCATAAAATGGTGTTGTTACTGTAACGATTTCTATCATTTGGCCGGTATCGGCATTCTGCATCTCCTTGCCCTTTTCATCAACAATAGCAAGTACTTTTGATTCGCATGAAAGCGTGTCGTACCCTACAAATTCCGGCATTATTCCCGTAGCGGAGAGGTTTTTGTAGGCATCGCTGATTTCGGAAAAAGCGGCGATAGATCTGGATCTTGACCGCTGGTCATCCATGGCCGTATTAAACTCTTCCATATCAAGGGTCATTTTTTCATCCCTGACAACATCCCTGATAATGTCGACTGGGAATCCAAACGTATCATAGAGTTTAAATATTACACTGCCGGGGATTCGGTTTTCCCCCTTTGCCTTGATTTCCGAAAGCGTATCGTTTAAAAGTTTGAGGCCGTGGTCCAGAGTTTCTGAAAACCGGATCTCTTCATTTTTAATGACATTGGTGATAAATGCTTCTGCTTCTTTCAATTCGGGATAGGCAGATTCCATTATGTCAAAAACCACTTCCGCCGTTTTATTGAGAAACGGTCTGGAAAGCCCGATATGACGTCCGTAGCGGATAGCCCTTCGCATAATGCGGCGCAGCACATATCCCCGCCCCTCATTGGATGGGAGCACGCCGTCTCCGATGAGAAATGCTGCTGCCCTGCTGTGGTCTGCAATGACTTTCATCGCCACGTCATCTTCCAAAGAATCTCCGAGATGCTTTTGGGAGAGGTCTTCGACCTTTTGTATGATCGGAATAAAAAGGTCCGTATCATAATTCGTCGGAACATTCTGAAGGACCGAAGCAATCCGTTCAAGCCCCATACCCGTATCAATGCTGGGTTCCGGAAGGGGTGTCATTTTCCCTGATGCATCTTTGTTGAACTGCATAAAAACCAGATTCCAGATTTCAAGATACCGATCACAATCGCATCCAACGCTACAGCCGGGCTTTCCGCATCCAAATTCTTCTCCCCGGTCAATGTGTATCTCGCTGCAAGGCCCGCAGGGACCGGTATCTCCCATGGACCAGAAATTGTCCGCTTCACCCAGCCTGACGATTCGATTTTCCTTTATACCGACGGTGTTATGCCAGAGCTCATATGCCTCATCGTCATCACGATAGACCGAAATCCATAGTTTATCTTCAGGCAGGCCGTATCCCGTGACAAGCAGGTCCCAGGCAAAGGCGATGGCTTTTTTCTTGAAGTAATCCCCAAATGAAAAATTGCCCAGCATTTCAAAAAAAGTGTGATGCCTTGCCGTATAACCGACATTTTCCAGATCATTATGCTTCCCCCCGGCCCGGACGCATTTCTGGGATGTCGTCGCTCTTGCATAATCCCTTATATCTTCGCCGATAAAAACCCGCTTGAACTGGACCATTCCGGCATTGGTAAATAATAAAGTCGGATCATCGTGAGGAACAAGGGATGAACTTCTTACGATCCGGTGATTATGTCTTTTAAAATATTCAAGAAATTGTTTGCGAATTTCGTTGCTTGTCATTAATAACCCCATCAAATGGAAAACGTATGCTGTACTAAGTTTCTATTCCGGATAAACCGGAAAAGTGAGCTAAAGTGATCTAAAGTTTGAAGTGAGCTAAAGTTAATGAGTCGCTTCGCTCCGTCTTTTTATATAAAATTGATAGGATTCCTCAACTTTAGGCACTTTAGATCACTTTAGGCACTTCACACTTTTTACCTTTCCGGCCCTTCGGCTTTTTCTCCTTTTATTTCAGAAAGGCCTAAAGTTTCCCTGACTTTCGTCCATACATCATTATAGATATCAGGATTTTCTTTGAAAAAATTTTTTGTGTTTTCACGGCCCTGTCCGATGCGTTCACCATTATAAGAGTACCAGGAGCCGCTTTTGTCAATAATTCCTTCTTCCACTCCGATATCAAGAAGTTCGCCGGATTTTGATATGCCTTGACCGTAAATCATGTCGAATTCAGTGCTCTTGAAAGGAGGAGCCAATTTGTTTTTAACGACCTTTATCTTTGTCCGATTTCCCACAACTTCCTGGCCGTCCTTGATCGGGGTGCCGCGTCTGATTTCAAGCCTTAAGGAGGAATAAAATTTAAGGGCGTTGCCTCCGGTGGTTGTCTCCGGGTTTCCGTATACGACCCCTATTTTCATACGAATCTGATTGATAAAAATAACCGATGTCATGGTCTTGCCTATGGTGCCGGTCAACTTTCTTAAAGCCTGGGACATGAGTCTGGCCTGGAGTCCCATGTGTGAATCTCCCATTTCCCCTTCGATTTCCGCCCGGGGAACCAGTGCGGCAACCGAATCGATGACCAGGATATCTATTGCACCGCTTCTTACCAGCATGTCGGTAATTTCAAGCGCCTGTTCACCGGTATCGGGTTGGGACACTAAAAGTTCATCGCAATTCACCCCGAGGTTTTTTGCATACATCGTGTCCAGGGCATGTTCGGCATCAACAAAAGCTGCAATACCGCCCTGATTCTGGGCTTCTGCTATGGCATGAAGCGCAAGCGTTGTTTTGCCGGAAGATTCCGGTCCGTAGATCTCAATGACTCTTCCCCTGGGGAGTCCGCCTATGCCCAATGCTTTATCCAGTGAAAG
>JAFDHS010000165.1 GCA_019308655.1 Deltaproteobacteria bacterium | reverse complement strand
ATTCCCAGTGTTCCGGTTTATGTTGACAGTCCGCTGGCCAAAAACCTGACCCGGGTTTTCGAAGAGCATCCGGAGGTCTATGACCTCAAAACCCATGAGAACTTTCTCAACCATGGAATCAATCCCTTTTCCTTTAAACGGATGCATTTTATCGGTTCGGTTGAAGAATCCATGGAATTGATGCGCGAGGAAAAGCCGCATATTGTCATCGCAGCTTCAGGCATGTGCGAAGCCGGCCGCATCCTGCATCACCTGCGCTATAAAATCCACAATGCGCGAAACACCATTCTGATCGTGGGCTACATGGCCCGAAATACGTTAGGACGACGGATTTTGGAACAAGGACGCGCGTACCAAAAAGCCGGCAGACGCGGCCGGGCACCTCTATTAAAATTTATGAACAAATATTATCCATTAAAAGCCGAAGTAGTCAAACTCAACGGTTTGAGTGCTCACGGGGACCAGGGGGAACTGCTGCAATTTCTCAATAAATCGAATCTGAATATCAAAAAGATTGCCGTCGTTCATGGAGAAGAAGACCAGTCTCTGGCATTTGCAAAAAAACTCAATGGCAGTGGTTTTTCAGCATTCGTACCTCATTTGGGAGAAACCTGTTGGATTCGATAGAATAGAAAGCAATACTGATGAAATGCATTGATGCAATTGAAGGCGTCACCAAAAGTATTATTATCGGTTTGTATCAAGACTTTATTGAAAACCGTCTTGACGACACGGAATATATCAGAAACATCAAGGCTGTCATCACTCAAACCGATCTATTTGTCAACGAGAACAGAGAAATAATTCTGAATGACCCTAAAATGGTCAAAAAAATTCTCTACTCATTTGCCAAAAAATTATGGTTGGAAAATCACATGAAAGAATCCGCGTCATCCGACGACAAATCCGGTTCCGATAATATCAAATATTATGAATACTACTACGACCATATTTATCAACAGGGGACGTATCCCCGTTAGGGACTTCCTTCGCAGGAATGACGAACCGAAGGGGTGCATAAATTCTGAAACTCAAGTGCTTAGCCATACGTACTGATAAGGGGTTAAACAAATTGAGCTTGTGGAAAAATTTTCCCCTGAAATAAGATCCTTCATAATATGAGAAACATCCCCTGATGATGAACCTGATAATGAGACCGTGAGTGTCTGAGATGAAATATTTGTCAACGCAAATATCACCTGCTCCTTGACAAATCTTTTGACGGCAAAAACTCCGGAATCGACGTCCAGTATTTCAAAAGGAGCGTTCGGGTGAAAAGCCCGCTGTTCTCTTCTTGTTTTGATCAACTCGATATATGGAAAAAATATTCTGGAACGAAATGATTCAGGATCATTCAATTCCGACAAAAGATCATCCAACTGTAGTTTTTGTCTGTTGATTGTCCTGGCTCTTTGGGTTTGTTCAACCCCTTTTGTCCAATTGTGAGACCCGAGAATGCTATGTATATATACGGCCGGCACACCCGGAAAAACAAATTCTATGGCCTGTGAAGCCAGAAACCTCTCTGCATGATAAGGATCGGTCTTATTTTTTTTATCCAGCAAGGCATCAACATAGGTGATATTCAGTTCATAGGGACTTTCCGAACCGTCCGGATTTTTTTTATACGATACTTCACCCCCGTTTTGCTTTACGATTTCAATCAGTTGATCGATTTTTTCTTTTACCGGGATGCCTTCAAGGGGGCGGACCCCAATGCCGTCGTGGGATGCCGTAAAGTTGAAAAAGGTATTCTCATCCGATTTGAGATCAAGCCCCTTTGCCCAATGGGACAGAACGGTTGAATCCTCATTTGCAAAAGAATAAAAAAGCAGAGGGGGCAGCGTAAAATTATAAACCATCTGTGCTTCACCGTGCCCCTGGCCAAAATAGCTTATATTCTCTTCATGGGGAACATTGGTCTCCGTAATAATCATGACATCGGGAGCGACCGTATCCAATATTTTACGAAAAAGCCTGACCATGTCGTGAGTCTGCTTCAGGTGGATACAGCTTGTACCGATCTCCTTCCATAAGTAAGCGATTGCATCGAGGCGTATGGAAGTTGCACCCTGGGTCACATAAAAAAGAAGGGCTTCAATCATCTTCTCCAGGACATCGATACTTTTATAATTAAGATCGATCTGGTCGGAACTGAATGTTGTCCACACATGCACGGCCTTCCCGGAACTTTTCGTGAATTCGGTTAAAAGGGGCAGCGACCTGGGTCTGGTGACCCCGGACAAATCAATGGAAGGATCCACTTCAAAGGCAAGCTCTTCAAACCCCTGTTTCCCTTGGAGATAATATTCAAACCATCTGCTCTTTGCGGAAACATGATTCAGCACAAGATCGAACATCAGCTTGAAATCTTTACCCAATGCATTGATATTGTCCCATGATCCAAGTTCAGGATTAACTGCAAAATAATCAATGACAGAGAAACCGTCATCCGAAGAAAACGGATAAAAGGGAAGAACATGTATGGTTGAAAATACCCCTTTGAAATATTGCCCGGCAAATTCACAAAGAACGGACAGGGAGGGATCTCCTTTCCTGTTCAAAGAGTCGCCGTAGGTTATCAGAACGATATCTTCCTGGGAATAATAGTCTTTCTTCTTTGTCTTTTTAACCGGAAACCTCTTCAGCAAGGCAGAAATTTTATTAAACGCCAGGCTTCCCTTTTCTTCACCATATATTTCATTCAGCAAACTCTTGATACTTTGGATCTCTTCCATAATATTTCTCCTTAGTTTCTGAAATTTGTGCGTTTTATGGCAAAAAAGAATTAAAAAAAGTGTGAAGTGCCTAAAGTTGAGGAAATCTATCAATTTTATATATAAAAGAACTGAGCGAAGCGAATCATTAACTTTAGCTCACTTCAAACTTTAGATCACTTTAGCTCACTTTAGCTCACTTTTTTGGGTTTATCCAGGTTAACAACGTATAAATTCACATTTTAAGGAGACTTGTGTCAAAAACAGGGCCGTCTACACAGACATGCCAGTATTTTCCGGGATTATCTCTTTTTTCCACGGCACACCCGAGGCAGGCGCCGATACCGCAGGCCATTATTGTCTCGATAGAGACCTGACAGGGCACATGATGCCTTTTCGCAATCCCGGCAACGGATTTCAGCATTGCAAAAGGCCCGCATGCACATACGATATCCGGTTTTTTTTCTGCCATGGCCCTGTCAAGTGCCTCGGTAACAAAGCACTTTTCCCCGGCACTTCCATCATCAGTGGTTCGCTGCACACCAATTCCAAGGGGGGAAAAGTCATCTTCACACAAAAGATCATCCTTTGTTTTTCCTCCCACGAAAACTTTACTTTCCGACAAGTCAACATTTCCGTTTCTCAGGGAAGATGCCAGAAAAAGCATTGGAGCGATTCCGACCCCTCCGCCGACAATATATATACGCCGGCATTCTTCCGAAACAGAAAATCCATTGCCCAGGGGCCCAAGAATAATTACGGACTCGCCCTTTTGGACACGGGAAAGTTTTGCCGTACGATTTCCTACTACCTTGTAAAGAACTTCAATGCCCTCTATGCCCTCC
>JAFDHS010000164.1 GCA_019308655.1 Deltaproteobacteria bacterium | reverse complement strand
TATATCCCCTGCCATGTTCCTAATACCAGTTTGCCGTTTTCTATTGCAATAAGTTCTGAAGATCCGACAAGGCTTGTCTTCATATGGGCGGCGGAATTTCCTTCAATGTGGTGATATCCGCCCTCCCATGGAATCATTTTGTTCAAGATCGCCTTGATATCGGTCCTTACATCCGGGTCGGCATTTTCATTAATGGTAACTGCCGCCGTGGTATGAGGCACAAAAACATAACAAAGTCCCTCATCGATCTTGGCCGATCGGATTGCATCTTGAATATCTGATGTAATATCGATTAATTGCGTTCTTTCACCGGATTTTATATTGATAATCATTTTCAAATTCCTGTGTAAATGCTTCGGTATTCAATTACTCGTGGGTTGTCTCTACAGGATTCAATTTCCTTACCCATTTACAAGAGAATAGTAAAGATGTAAAAGATTTTCATCGCTGAGATTCATTTTAATCCGGGAAGATTCATTTTTTACCTTTATCAGCAACGCTTCCAAAATATGGCTTTCGGTCTTGATGCCCAGGGTTTTTAATTTATGATACAAAGAATTTTTCCCTGCTTTTTTACCCACAAGAAATTTTCTCTCCAAACAGACTTCTGAAGGATCATAGGGTTCGTAGGTGGAGGTATCTTTGATCAGACCATCGATATGAATACCGGATTCACAGGTAAAGATATCTTCTCCCACCACGGGTTTTTTTTGATAAATCGGAATGTGGGAAACCTCGGCCACATAGCGGGAGAGTGAATAAAGGGGCTTTAACCTGTACTTTCCCATTCCCCTTTTTTTGACCAGAAACGCTATAATTTCCTCCAGTGCGGCATTTCCTGCCCGTTCTCCCAAGCCGTTAACCGTCACATCGGCAAAATCCGCACCGGCGGACAGAGCGCTGACGGCATTGGCCGTGGCCATGCCAAAATCATTGTGTGTATGGACACCGATATCAATCTTGAGAAGGGATTTTAAACGGGTAATGGTATTCGCCATGGTTAGCGGGTCCATAATACCCAGGGTGTCGGCAAAACGGACGCGATCAATCCCTTCTTCTTGGGCGATTAAACACACTTTTTCTAAAAACTCCGTGTCAGCCCGGGAAGCATCTTCCAGGCCCAGTGAAAGATAACAAGAGGTTTTATTTCCGGCCTGCCGGATACTTTCCCCTACCCTGCGCATGATCCAATCCCTGTCCCGGCCCAGTCTGTTTTTTAAATGAATGTCTGAAACAGGAATGGAAAGGTTAAGAATATCAGGAAAAAGTGCCAGTGTTTCATCAATGTCGTGGGGAAGACACCGGCACCAGAGGCCAAGTTTGGGACACCCGTCAAGTTTTTTGGCCTTTTTCATGAGTTTTTTGATCTCGGGGTTCTTTTGGGCAATCCCCAGCTCTATCTCGTCAATCCCTACATCAATCAGCAGCTCAATGATGCGGAGCTTTTCGTTCAGATCAAGATAAACATGGGCGGCCTGTTCACCTTCCCTCAGGGTAGAATCGACAATTCCTTTCATTTTAAAAGTCCTTTCAGGGGCTGTTTGAAAAATATAGGATCAAAGCGAAAATTTCTTTCGTACTCTTTCCCTCTCTGATATACTTCTTATCAAGAAACGTGCCATAAGGACCCTTCAAAGATAAGCGTCTTTAACTATTTTATATGATTAATTGAATTAGATTGTTTTGTTTTTTATGCTGTATCATTAACTCCCTGCTCTCTATTGCAAAAATGTATATCCATAATAATTTTATTGCAAAAATGTACATTTTTCATAAAAAACGTCTTCTTAAAGAGAAAAGTTGAAAAACCATGAAAAGAGACAATATAAGCATTCTGGAAAATGTCAGAAAGATCATAACCGATTCCACACGTCCCCATAAGACCCTGACAAAGATTGTCGAGCTTATTGCCGATAAACTTCATACCGATGTATGTTCCGTATATCTTCTGGATAAAAAAAAGCAGGGTCTTATTTTACAGGCAACGGTCGGCTTGAGTAAGGAATCGGAGGGCAGGATTTATATGGGCATTCATGAAGGACTGACCGGCCTGGTGCTCGAAACAATGAAACCGGTATTTGTGGTAAATCCGTCCACTCATCCGAGATATAAGTTTTTTGAAAAAAGTGGAGAGGAAACCTGCAAGACCTTTTTGGGCATCCCTTTGCTATATCTCCAGAATATTCTCGGTGTACTCGTTGTTCAAACCGTGGATGAGCATGCTGTTTCCGAAGCCGACATTCCGGTTTTTTCAACCATAGCCAGTCAGATTTCGGCAACAGCGGCCTATTCCGGTCTTCTTGAAGATTTGAAAAATGAGAGGGAAGAGAGACAGGGCCTGGAGGAAAAGCTGTCGGAACTCAAAGCTAAGAAATCGGCCAAACAGCAAAAAAAAGGGCTGATCAGAGGGGTACCCGTTTCATCCGGTTTTGCAGAGGGCTATGCACATTATTTGGGCAAAAGTATCGGATTCGACCAGATCGAATATAAGAAAACAGAAGATACGACATCCGAAATCAGCAGGATCGAAATCGCTTTTAAACGCTCACACGAGGAAATCAAAGCACTGACCCAACGGGTAAAGGACCTGTCCGGTGAGGATGAGTCCATCCTGGAGGCACAGATTATGTCTCTTCAGGATAAAGTATTCAAGGAGAAGATAACCGCCCGGATTAAACAGGGACATTGTGCCGAATATGCCCTGAAAAAAGTCGTATTGGACTATGTGAAGTTTTTTTCCGATATGGATGATCCTTATTTAAGAGAGAGAGGCTCGGATATCGAGGACATGGGAAAGCGGGTCCTGCAAAATCTTTTGGGGCTTAAACTCAAACCGGAGAAAAAATTCAAAAGAGAAACGGTTGTCATTGCATCCGATATTTCGCCTATAGATCTGGTGGGCTTGAAACAGGAGAACTTGAAAGCGATTGTGCTTTCCAGGGGCGGAAAGACATCTCACGCGGTGATTCTGGCCAAGTCCTTTGAAATACCCATGGTGATCGGTGTAAAAGATATACTGGAAACCGTTAAGGAAAATGATCCGTTGATCGTTGACGGGACATCAGGTCTGGTTTTCAATAAACCCTCACAAGTCGTCATAGACGAGTACGACAGATTAAAGACGGAGAAAACAAAACAGGTACAAAAGCTTAATGCCATAAGAGAATTAAAGGCCGAAACCAAAGACGGTTATGAAGTCAAGCTCGGAGCGAATATCGGCCTTTTGTCGGACTTGGAACTGGTTAGCAAATATGGCGCCGACCACATCGGTCTTTATCGGACGGAATTTCCCTTTCTTGCCAGAAGAGAGTTTCCTTCTGAAGAGGAGCAGGTTACATTGTATAAAAAGATTGTCCAAGGCGCCCAGGCAAGGCCGGTCACTATTCGAACACTCGATGTGGGCGGGGACAAGTTTTTATCCTATCTGGATTATCCCAGGGAGGAAAATCCATATCTGGGCTGGCGGTCCATCCGGGTTTCCCTTGAACTGGATGATATCTTCAGAACCCAGATACGGGCTATACTCAAGGCCTCGGCTTTCGGACGGGTGAGAATGTTGTTTCCC
>JAFDHS010000163.1 GCA_019308655.1 Deltaproteobacteria bacterium | reverse complement strand
CCCATGGGATGGGAGCGGTATATAGGCACAGAAGGTGAAATCATCGGGATGACAGGATTCGGAGCTTCCGCACCAGGTGGAACCCTTATGAAAGAATTCGGGTTTACCGCTGAAAATATTGTTCAAAAAGCCATGGACATGTTGAACAAAAAATAGATAGCCGGGGCACGTTGCAACGTGCCCCTAAGTACTATAGCAAAAGTAATTCGGTATATGATACAAAGGAAATTCCAAATAACAAATTTCAAATAACAAATAAATTCCAATGGACAAAATTCCAAATTCCAAACGACTGACCCAGGACAGATATTTGAGATTTGGGATTTTTCTGGAGTTTGGATATTGTGTTTTGTGATTTATTTGAGATTTGGTGCTTGAGATTTGTGATTTTAAATTTAGTCAAACCGGTTTATAAATACCGGAAAACTTATGCTCAAGTACTTACCCCGTAAAAGGATGCAGACGGTATGGATTTCAAACTGATGCTGACAACATTCGCCTTGGTATTTATGGCCGAACTCGGTGACAAAACCCAGCTTGCCGTTTTCTGTCTTTCAGCGGAAAACAATTCAAAAGTTTCTTTATTTATAGGTTCCGTCTGCGCACTTTCACTGAGTTCTCTGCTTGCCGTCGTTTTCGGCGATGCAATAAGCCGGGTTTTACCTGCAAATTACATCAAAATCGGAGCCGGCACTTTTTTTATTTTAGTAGGGGTATGGACCTTATTGTCGGCAAACAGACTGTAAGAAAACGTGCAATGTCCCTCCTCATCTCCCTGCAAAATCACCTTGGGATCATTTTTTTCAGATCTGAAAGGGTTTCCCACGAAAAAGGTTCCTTTTGGCACGGAAATATCGCATTGTTAGTAAAGATCGACCTTGGGATCATTTTTTTCAGATCTGAAAGGGTTTCCCACGAAAAAGGTTCCTTTTGGCACGGAAATATCGCATTGTTAGTAAAGATCGGATCCGACTCGATATCATACCGGGACGAAGCCACGGCCTTTTCCCACATGGCTGTATGAGGGATCGGCGTATAATAGGCCGGTATGGGTTTTATGCCGGCCTTTATAACCGTTTCTACCGATGCTTTGATGGAGGCTGAACGCTGACCGGGAAGGCCGGCAAGGAGATATGCACCGACCTGATTCCTTTTAAAACCCGCCGCCTTGAGATGGGAAACCGCCTGCCTGAACTCATCAGCTGTCACCTTTCCGTCAAGTTCCTCTCTTTTTTCAAATGCGGTTGTTTCAAGCCCTACACGCAGGGTTTTAAAGCCTGCCATGAACATCAGGCGGGCCGTCTTTTTTGAAATTTTCCTGATGTGAACCGCATTGGGTGTATGAAACCGGAGATTAAAACCTGTTTTTATTATACCTTCAAGGATGGGGACAGCATGTTTTTCCGCGTTCACAAGCAGTGCGTCATCATAAAACACAAAATCTCTTACGCCGAATTTTTTATGCCAGTACCCTATTTCCTCCACAACCAATTCCGGCTTGCGAAGCATTCTCTTGGGATCCAGAAAATTGGATGCGCAGTATGCACAGGAAAACGGGCATCCCTTTGAAGTCAGAATCGGGACATAAGTAATTTTTCTCTGCAGATCAAATCGGGGATAAGGATAGGTATCAAGGTCATCGGGATCAAATTTTAACTTCACCTGAAAGCCTGTGTAATCACCGGCAAGTTTCAGAATGTTTTTCTCACCGGGTCCGGTGACAACCTTGTCGGCACCTGAATATTTTTTAGCATGTTCATAACACAGGCTTGCATAAATCCCTCCCAGAACAACCGGGGTATTCGGAAAGATTTCCTTTATCACCCCTATGGTCTCATGCACCCCTGGATACCAGTATGTCATAACCGAGGTCACAAGAACAAGGTCGGGACGAGGAAGGGATAAAAGATCCTCTTTGAACCATTGGGACAAAATTCCGTATCTTGAAAATCTGCGGGGGATATCTTCAAGCCCTTCAGGGGTCGGAATTTCAGTTTTAAGATAGGCGCCCCGACCGTTTCTGGCATAGGGATCGGTTTCAGGCGCGTTGGGATGAAACCTGTCGAGGCAGTCTATGTATGAAACTGAAAATCCGTGGTCATCAAGTATTGAAGCAAGAGTTAAAAGCCCTATGGGCTTTGCCCATACATCGTATGCAGCAAAATCGTGTATCCATGGATTTACCAGAAGTATATTGGGTTTGTCGCAATTCACGGGATAAAGAAAATCTTATGTTTCGTCCGGAAAGTACTGCATTGATGTTTTTTTCAGTTCCTGCCTGCTGAAAAGAAGCGTGCAGGTATCGATTGAAGCCTCCTCAGACATATTGCGGACCGTTTCCCTGCACGATTCCTCATCCTTTGCGTGAACCATGGTATAGAGGTTATATGGCCACTCTTTTGTAGGATTTCGTCTGTAACAATGGGTCACCTCTTTATAAGAGGCCAGTTTTTCACCCACTTCTTCTATTCGGTCTTCATCGACTTTCCACGCAGCCATGGCATTTGCTGCAAAGCCTGATTTCTGGTGGCGAAGAGTGGCACCAAAACGACGTATAATTCCCCAGTCGCAAAGGTCCTGCAATTTTTCAAGCAACACCTCTTCTTCAATCCCCAGTTTATCGGCAATTTCAAGATACGGACGTTCGGTAACAGGGATATCACCCTGAATCGCGGATATTATTCTTTTTTCAAGATGGGTCAGCATGAGAAGTCTTTTTTAAATAAGATTTTATTTGTTTTCGAAATCAGATACGATTCGATCTATTTCTTTTTGTATATATGCAACAAGTGATTCCGCCTTATCGGTTGTTATTTTAGAAATATCATCCGATAAGCTCTCTATTTCATCTTCATCAATATCGGTTGTTTTGCTGATCAAAAAGGATTCCACTTCACCGTCATCCAGGATCAGTCCGCACCCTCCGGCAACGCCCAGGTACTCATCACCCACAAAAATCGGGACGACCAATTTTACCAGTCCGGCGTCACATTCTTCGATAACCGGTTTTTGGGTTTGCATTGCCTGTGCCGCGATATTCTGATGGGCTGCGGAACAGATAAAGGTTTGCCCCTTTTTATTAGCCTTGATAACGGGACATAACCGGTTCGGCCATTTTTTCAATTCGGTTATTCTAACGCCGTCTATATCGGAAACAGCAGCATTAAGACCTGATCTTTTATTAATCTCCTCTTCAAGTTCCGCCCATTTTTCAAGGGGTAAGATATCGGTAAGTTTCATTTTCATATTCCTTACTTAAAATATGGGAAAGTGCCTAAAGTGAGCTAAAGTTTGAAGTGAGCTAAAGTTAAGGAGTCGCTTCGCTCCGTCTTTTTTATATATAAAAATTGATAGAATTCCTAAATGTTAGGCACTTTAATCACTTTCCCGGTTTATCTGAATCAGGGAAAAGCCTTTTTATATCCTGTTCACTTGCCTTACAGATGCCTTTTTCCGTAATAAAACCGGTAACAAGTCTTGCCGGCGTAACATCAAAAGCATAATTTGCAGCAGGGCTTTCAGCCGGAGGGACCAGAACCGTCTTTGTCTCTCCCTGATTAAGGCCCTGCACATACCGTATTTCATCAGGATCACGTTCTTCTATGGGGATTTCGTTTATTCCATCTCTTATTTTCCAGTCGAATGTGCTTGAAGGAAGGGCCACATAAAAAGGAACGTTGTTATCCCTGGCGGCAAGTGCTTTAAGATAGGTTCCTATTTTATTTGCAACATCGCCGGTGTACGTCGTTCTGTCCGTACCGACGATGACCATGTCAACCATGCCGTGCTGCATGAGATGGCCGCCGGCATTATCCGTTATGACCGTATGCCTGACCCCGTGTTTTCCCAATTCCCATGCGGTTAGTCTGGCCCCCTGATTCAGCGGCCGGGTTTCATCCACCCACACATGTACATCAATCCCCTTTTCAAAGGCGGCATAAATCGGTGCGGTTGCCGTACCGTATTCTATGCAGGCAAGCCATCCGGCATTGCAGTGCGTAAGAATATTGACCGTTTTGCCTTTTTTATTACGACTGATTTCTTCAACCAGGGACAAACCATGCTCACCGATTTTTCTGCAGTTTTCAGCTTCTTCTTCAGCTATTCTTTCAGCCTCAAATCGTGCGGCAGCTATTCTTTCCGCGGCATTTTCGACCTTTAACACCTCGGTGCAAACCCTGTCCACAGCCCATGAAAGATTAACGGCAGTGGGCCTGGCCGATTTTATTCTGTTACATTCATTGATCAAATCGTTGTCGGCATTTTTTTCAGAACCGAAATTAACGGCAGCAAGATATACGCCATAAGCGGCTGTCACACCTATAAGCGGTGCGCCTCTTACAAACATCTCCTTTATTGCCGCTATAATATGGTCCACGGTTTTCAGGTCGGCAACAACAAATTCCATATGGGGCGAATCTCTTTACCGTCTACTTTCATTGGTATCTTATATTCTAAAATTCGTGTATTTTATGTCAAAAAATCTTTCCGCCACCAAGGCACAAAGACACAAAGGATATAATCTAAAAAAAAATTTGTGCCTTCGTGACGTTGTGGCAAATAATTCCGATTCCGGTTTATCCTCTATCGCATTAAAATAAATTATCCTATCATAACAAATAATTCAAGCAAGAGGAATTATACTCTTTCTTCAATTTTATTTGACGTTCGACTATTTTTTTCATAATCTTTAGAGCTTGTTTAAAAATTAGGGAATCCAAGTGAAAAAGAGTGAGAGTGAGGGCAAATTCATCAGTTTTTAAACAGGCTCTTGAAACAAGATAAACAGCATAACAACAATAATCATATCCAAGGAACCATTAATGGAAAACAAAGGCAATCTCATCAAAATTCTCGATCCGTCTCTTGAAAAACAGCATATTCTTCGCAACCAGGTTATTGATGATAACGGGCCCGGAACTATTTTGCCTGATTTTAAAACCCTGTTAAACTTTATCGGGCAGCAAGGCATCAAAGTCAGCGGTAAATATAATTTTATCACTTTAAAACTTCTTTCTCAAATCAATGCCCAAATGACCCACCCTGTGGAAATCGACCTCAAACGCCCCATACAAAAGTCATATCCTTATATTAACGGACTTTACCTTCTCGTTCGGGCTTCGGGCCTGGCTGTGGTAACCGGCTCGGGAACAAACCAGAAGATGACTATCGATAATGAGGTGTTAGAATCCTGGGAAACCCTTAATCCGACAGAGCGTTATTTTACACTTTTAGAAACCTGGCTGCTTAAGGGACGAGAGGAAATCATTAAGGGAAGTCGCGGTGGTGGTTATTATACTAACCCATTCATGAAGTGGGAGCGTTTCTTTGAACGGATAGCGGATAAAGGGTTAAAAATTGCGGGAAACAAAGAACAAGAAAGAGATATCAATTATGTGCCTGGATTATATACTATTGCGCTCCTGGATTTGTTCGGACTGATTTCGCTAAAACATGCCAAACCCGAAAAAGGTAAAGGATGGCGTATCGCCGAGGTGCACCGTACGCCTTTGGGTGACGCACTGCTTACATTACTTTCGAAATATTTCATAGGCAAAGATTATATTGAAAGTTACATTAATGAAAGTGAAGTTATTTTTGGTGTATTGCAGCCGCTTTTACAGCCTTTTTTTCCGGAAAAACGCAAAAATTTGATTATTCCGGAGCATAAAATTCATGACGGTCTCTACGTATTCAAAGTATTCATAGGCAGGGCCTGGCGCCGGATAGTCATACCCGGTCAGATGAATTTAGATGTTTTCAGCGCCGTCATTCTGGATGCTTTTGACTTTGACCATGACCACCTTTACATGTTTTCCTGCAAAAACCGTTTCGGTATACTTGAACACGTAAACCATCCCTATACGGAAGAACCTCCCTTCACGAACGAAGTAATTATTAGCAAACTGCCGATTAATCCCGGCAACGTAATGACATTTCTCTTTGATTTCGGGGACAACTGGGAGTTTGATGTAAAACTGGAGCGGATTGACCCACCCGACCCGAAAATAAAGCAACCGGTTGTCACC
>JAFDHS010000162.1 GCA_019308655.1 Deltaproteobacteria bacterium | reverse complement strand
ATATGATCGAAAAGATAACATCTTGCCGTGAAGCCTTGAAGTCTGCGGCAACAGCTTTCAGATTGGGAATGGAAGGGCAGGCCGGTCAAGATCTGGTCAGGTTTATAGACGGTTTTCTGCCGGTACTTCAAGATCCCCACCGGTTGGATTGTAAAGAGATTACCCCCCTGTTAAACGAGGTTCTTGCTGCGCAGTCCCGGAAAGACTATCTCCGTGTCGCCGATCTGTTAGAATACGAAGTATCACTTCTGATAGAAGGGGTGTGAGATGTGGGATATCGTACATCGCATAAGTTAAAGTCAGGATGAGGAAATAAACATTGGATGCTACACAGAATTACATCGATCTGGGGCCATTTCTTACAAATGAATTCGGTGATCGCTATTTTTATCAGGTCAATCGTTCGGCCTTTGATGTGGTCGGGTCTGATGCGCTTTATAAACAGATACTTGGTGATAATTTTTTTCAGGAGGATGCACTGAACATTGTCATCGGTACGGACTCCGGTGTGCTCCTAAAGTATGTACTAAAGCATGGGGCGCCGGATGGATCCCGTTTTTTATTTGTCGAACTTCCAGAGGTATTTGACCGCGTAAAGGAGTCTTTTTCTTTAGAAGAGCTTGGGCCGCAAATTGTGGTCACAACCTATGAAGACTGGCAAAAAAGAGCCCAACAGCTTAATTTAACAGACTATATTTATATCGGCAAAACCGTGTTGCATAAATCGGTCGGCGCTGCGGATGCCTTCCTTACGGACTATCACGAATTGTACCAGGCGGTCCATGAAGAAATGACCCAATTGTTCTGGGTCACAAAAGCAACACTCGGCACCGAAGCCTTTATTCTGGGGCAACTGGAAAACCTGGCTGAAAACCGTGTGTCAAGCATCTGCCTGGAAAACGCGTTTAAAGAAAAAACCGCGGTTTTGTTAGGGGGAGGGCCATCTCTTGATGAAGCACTGCCATGGCTTAAAGCCAATCAACATCGAGTCGTTATTCTTGCGGTATCAAGAATATGCCGCCGTTTGATGGAATACGGCTTAACGCCGCATATGGTGTTTTCGGTCGATCCACAGCAGATAAGCTTTGATATAAGTAAGGAAATGTTTCATTTCCGGCAAAAGTCCCTGTTTGTGCACTCCTATCATGTGTCGACGCCTCTATTGGCCCAATGGCGCGGCAAAAGTATTTATCTTGGCCCCCGTCTTCCTTGGGAAACCATCCTCAATGTAAAAACTTTCCCTCTTACAGGGCCTACGGTAACCAATGCGGCTCTTTCTGCTGCTGTCGCTATGGGGTTTTCACAAGTGGTATTGGCGGGTGTTGATCTATGCTTTAACAGAGAAGGCTATACCCATGCAAAGGGAAGTAACGAGCACAAAGTCGGTCCTCGATTAGGGAATGTCAACATCAGGGTGGAAACCAATGGCGGCTGGATGGCGGAGACCTCACCTGGTTATGCAACTGCCGCCAAGATTTTTGGTTCCCAAGCGGAACACGCGTTGAAGGTGGGGTGCAAAGTTATCAATTCCGCCCTCGGTGCGTCCAAAATTCCCAATGTGAGTTACCAACCGCTTGACGAAATCGCCATCGAAGATATGGAAAAACCGGCAGAAAGCATTATTACCGGCAAGCTTCCTGTAGAAAGCCGGGAAACGCGCATCGCCCATTATCAAGATATGCTCAAGGAGCTTGCCCGGGGAAACGGTATTCTGCGAAAAATCAAGGAATTGGCGATAGAAGCGATAAAATGCAACGAGGGTTTTTTCGGCCGCAAAGGCAAGTCCGCCGATTTTAAATATAAAAAGAGAATGGATAAAATCGAAAACAGGTTAAATACAACATACAAAGACTTTACTCCGCTTGTCAAAGAGTTTGGACTCCGAAATTTTCTTAAAATTGTTCCTCTTGATCCGGAAAGGGAATGGGATGATGATGATATTGAACGAACAGGAAAAATATATTACGAATCCTACCGGAACAGCGCCGGCCGGCTTATTAAACTGGTTGAAAAAGCGCAGCAAAGACTTCGCGTGCGGTTGGAGGAAGAAAAGGATTCTCCGGCCTTTGACCTTTTAATAGACCAATGGGAGTCTGATCGTCAGCCTGGAAGGTGTTTGGTGTGGAAATGCCTTCATCCGGATATATCGGAAAAATTAGGGTCAGAGACCAAGGAACGTTTGAAAAAGTTTGAGGATGCCTTTAAAAAGATTATGGAGGAAACAGAGACGCTGCATATGTGTGGAATGAAAAAAGTCAACAACCTTTCCGGAGCAAGAAGTAAATTAACGATTCTGTTCACACAACGGGATATTATAGAGCTTGAACGATTAGTAGATGGACTTGCCAAAAACCCCAGTCCCGAAACAAAGCCGCTTTTGCATCTGTCTCGCGGATACATCGCGGAACTGGAGGGAGCTGTGGAAAGGGCCATAGAGGAGTATCAAAAACTGATATCCGAAAAAACGGATAAGCCGGTTTTAGAGGATGCCTTGAAACGTATCACGTCTCTTTCCATAGGCTTGCGGGATATTGACAATGGACTGACAGCGCTCCAGTGTCTGGCGGATCTTTCCCCTGCTTATGCGCCCCAGTATGCCGAAATGCTCAGGATAACAGGTGATAAGCAAAAAGCTATCAGTGTTTACACCAGCTATCTTTCAAAAGTTCCGGAGGATTCAGGTACAATGCTGAAATTGGGAAAACTTTATAAAGAGCTGAATATTGATGAAGCCGCACAAATGGCCTTTAACTACGTTCTTGAACAGGATCCTCATAACAGAGCGGCTAAAGCGCTGCTCGAAAGCATGGGGGAAACATGCTGAGTGAAAAGTCTATTTTAATCACGGGCGGGACAGGCTCATTCGGGAAAAAATTTGTTGAGACCATATTCAGCCGTTATCCTGAAACCGAAAGGCTGGTGGTTTATTCCCGTGACGAACTTAAGCAGTTTGAAATGGAACAGGATTTCCCCAAGAAAAATTTCCCACAAATTCGCTTTTTCATTGGCGATGTACGGGAAAAGGACCGGCTTCGCCGCGCCTTGGAGGGTATCGACATCGTAATTCATGCTGCGGCCCTAAAGCAGGTGCCCACAGCGGAGTATAACCCCTTTGAATGTATCAAGACCAACGTTCTTGGCGCACAAAATGTGATTGAAGCATGCCTCGATGCCGGGGTCAAAAAAGTTGTTGCGCTCAGTACCGATAAGGCTGCCGCTCCCATCAATTTATATGGGGCGACCAAGCTTTGTTCCGACAAGTTGTTCGTGGCGGCCAACAACATGAAGGGGAAAAGGGATATCAAGTTCTCCGTGGTGCGCTACGGCAATGTCATGGGGAGCCGGGGCAGTGTCATACCGTTTTTCCTGAAAAAACGAAGATCCGGTGTTCTGCCGGTCACGGACGAGAGGATGACGCGCTTTAACATCACGTTGCAACAAGGTGTTCATGGGGCGGAGAAATATTCGTCCCCAAAATCCCCAGTTACCGCATCACCGATTTAGTAAAGGCGATCGATTCCAACTGCAAAAAGGAAATCGTCGGTATCCGGCCGGGCGAAAAAATTCACGAAGAAATGATAACCGAAACCGACGCCTTTAATACCATAGAGTTTGACAAATATTTTGTAATTTTGCCGTCCATGAGACTCTGGGATGCCGGCGCTTTCATAAAAGCCTTTAATGGAAGGCCCTGCCCAGACGGATTTAAGTACAATAGTGGAACTAATTCCGAATGGCTTTCGGTTGAACAGCTCAAAAAATTAATTAAAGAGCACGTTGATCCCGCAACCCGTCGAAGGAAGGGTGACCTTTGACCAATCGTTTTATCCCTTACGGCCGCCAAACAATAGATGAAGACGATATCCAGGCGGTTATCGAAGTTTTAAAGTCCGACTGGCTGACCACCGGCCCGCTGGTGGAGAAGTTTGAGCAGGCCGTGGCGGATTTTGTCGGAGCCGAATATGCCGTGGCCGTCTCCAGCGGAACCGCCGCCCTGCATGCGGCGATGTATGCCATTGGTGTCGGGCCGGGAGACGAGGTGATAGTTCCGCCCATGACGTTTGCGGCTACGGCCAATGCCGTAGTTTTTCAGGGCGGCACCCCTGTCTTTGTTGATGTTGAGGAATCTACCCTTTTGATTGATCCCGAAATGGTAGAGGCCATGATTACGCCTTGCACCAAGGCTATTGTTGCCGTGGACTATGCCGGACAGCCCTGCAATTACGAGGCGCTGCAGAAAATCGCGGATAGGCACGGTCTTTTTCTGATAGCGGATGCGTGCCATTCTATCGGAGGAAAATATAAAGAATGTAGATGCGGCGGATTAGCGGATTTAACGATTTTCAGCTTTCACCCGGTAAAGCATATTACCACCGGCGAAGGAGGGATGATTGTTACAGACAATGTTGATTTTGCGGAAAAGATGCGCAGATTCCGCAATCACGGCATTGCAACCGACCATCGCCGGCGGACGGAAAACGGCACCTGGTATTATGAGATGGTGGATATAGGCTACAACTACCGCATTACCGATTTCCAATGTGCTTTGGGTTTGAGCCAGCTGCGTAAACTACCCGGCTGGATTGTCCGGCGCCGGGATATTGCCCATTGCTACGATGATGCTTTTGCAGAGATATCTGCTGTTAGGCCTTTGGATGTGTCCCCGGATATTTTACATGCTTATCACCTCTATGTCCTGCGATTCAATTTGGTTGAATTGAGGACGACCAGAACAGAAATTTTTTCAGCTTTGGTTGAATTGAGGACGACCAGAACAGAAATTTTTTCAGCTTTGCGGGAACAAGGAATTGGAGTAAATGTTCATTACATCCCTGTGCACCTGCATCCGTTCTACCGGGAACGCTTTGGTTGCCGGAATGGGGACTGCCCTGTGGCAGAGACAGCATATGAACAGATCATTTCGTTACCTGTTTTCCCAGCGATGGCGGATAAGGATGTCAGCGAAGTAATTAGAACTGTTTCCAGGGTGGTGTATGAAGTGCCTAAAGTTTAAAGTGAGCTAAAGTGACTAAAGTTAAGGTATTCTGTTATTTAAAAATCCCCCTAAATCCCCCTTTAATAAAGGGGGACTTTTCTCAATAGTTCCCCCCTTTTCTAAAGGGGGGTTAGGGGGGATTTTAACAACTTTCATGTTTCGTTGTGACCGACAAGTCATGGCCGTTTATAAGAAAATCAGAAACTTAGCCATCATGCGCCTGTTGTGATTTATAAAGAATGAAAGAAGAGATAAAAAAAAATAACGATAGAGAACGGGCCGTAGCTTTTGTCGTGGTCCGACTTAGTTCTTCCCGCTTTCCGGCAAAGCAGCTTCGCTCCATTGGTAACCGGCCTTTGCTGCGTTGGGTCACTGATCGCCTGTGTCGTTGTAAAGAATTGGACGAAATCGTCATCACTACAGTAGCAGAAACAGCCAACGAGCCCTTGCGGGAATTTGCTCAAGAAGAAGGGTTGCCCTGCTTTTGGTATGAGGGAGAAGTCGACCATGTGACCACCCGGCTGCGTCAAGCAGCCGAGGCTTTTAACGCCGACATT
>JAFDHS010000161.1 GCA_019308655.1 Deltaproteobacteria bacterium | reverse complement strand
GCCGTGGAAAGTGCAATGCTCCCGAATTGAGCAAACAGCCCCTGACTCATGCGCTCATTACCGTGTTGGGCAACGGCATGAGCGATTTCGTGTCCCATGACGACCGCCAGGCCGGATTCATCCTTGGTAATCGGTAACATTCCCGTGTAAATCACCACCTTTCCGCCCGGCATGCACCATGCATTAGCGTCCTCACTTTCCACGAGATTAAATTCCCAATTATAATTACTCAATTTATAAGCCATATTTTTTTGGGCAAAGTATTGTTCAACCGCTTTTTGAAGCCTTGCGCCAACTCTTTTAACCATCTGAGTCTGTTGCTGATTATTGCTGAGCTTATGGGTTTTCAGGAATTCGTCGTACTGCTGAAAACTCATGGAGAGCATGCTGGAACTTGGGATCAGATTCAATTGTTTTCTGCCGGTTATAGGAACGGAACTGCAAGCCGGCATAAAAAATAATATAATAAAAGAGAGCCATAAGTGCTTTTTCATTATTTTCATCATTCTTTCTCCTTGCTTCCGGGAAATTGCGGGTTACGGAACAAAATTGAAGGGGTTTTATTTTTTTATTAACGATTACAAGACGAGAGTCAAGAGCGAGTTGAGATTCTTATCTTTTACCATAAACCAAGGTAAAAGCATACGCCTCGTCAATGTTTTTTGAGACTATTTTTACATCGGTCAGTAGCGTATTGTCATAAAAAATCTTTTCATCCAGAATCTCGATTTTTTTCAGGCTTTCATTAAATCCTTTTTTTATATATTTCAAATACGCTTCCTTGATTGTCCAGTTTTTGTATATCTTTGAATAAGAATCGCCGGGAAGATGCAGCCGCTCTTTTTGTGTAAAAGCAACCGTCATAAAACAATTCAGATCTTTTCTTTGTATTTTTTCAATATCCAGTCCGATTTCGATATCTTTGTTAAGGCTTATTCCGCCGACGGCATAGTCATGGGAGTGAGATATTGAAATGGAAAGGCCGGGAAAGTTTTTTAAAAAAGGGGCTCCCTGTTCCTCATATGCAATGGCAATATCCTGATAATCCATACAAGATGAGTGCCAGGATGAAACAAGGGTTTTTATGGCGAATCTTCCGCACATCCACTCAATCTGTTTCTTGATGGTTTTAAATCCGTTCAGGACCTCTATCTCTTCAGAACTTAAAAAGCTTTGTTTAAGTATGGTTTCATCAATTGTTATATTTTTTAAAGAATTATAGTTTTGCCAGGCAATTTTATCAAGGTATTCTCTGGCAAAGACCGGTATTGAAACACAGCAGATTTGAATATCCGGATGGGTTGACGCCAAGGGATAAAAAACACTTTCCTGATTGATTTTATCTTTTATTTGCATAGGTTATCTATCTTAGTCAATTAAAACAAAAAAGTCCATGGTCTATTTACAGCAAACAGACCATGGACTTTAACATCATAGTAGGGGCGAATAATTATTCGCCCCTACATTCGCCACAGGATTTGCAACGGAAAACGGCGAAACTTATTTATTCTGTAAATCTGATTCTATCCAATATCTGAAATTCCTTTTCCAGTTTGGATATTTTCACCATCTCAAAATCCTCGAGTTTCACATACAGATTGCCTTCATCGTCTATCATCTCCAGTTGGTAAGTATTGGTCTCCTCATCGGAAGATGTCTTTCGGGTTAAGCAAAGGTATTCCCGGTTCTTCTCCATGGGCCTGTAAAATTTCAAACTTGCTATTTTGTAGGGCAGAACAAGAACATTGGTCGTTATAAATTCCAGCAGCCCGCCGGTCTGAAACATGGCATCCATCAAGATAACGTTGGTAACGAATTTAGGATCGGTTTCACCGGTAAAAAATTCCTGAGTGCTGATATCCTTGATTCGGGTAATTAAAAGATGACCGTCAAATGACGCAATATCATGGATGCTTTTAAACAGACCATACATGAAAAGCCGGGTGGAATGATAGGCCAGTTCGTAGAAATCACCATCATATTCCACGGGTTTAAATTCAGGAACATCCACCTTGACGTTTTCGGAGACCTCATCGGAGAATACATAGGTTGCCTGATAATGAAGTTTGGGGTCTCCCATAACACCTCCCTGTTTGTTCTTGAACTGGGAAGATATCATGCAATTATAAGCATTTTCCAATGCATTGTTTTGACCCGCTTCAACGATAATCTCCTTGGGCCTATTTTTTAATATCTTTATGCCGTAAGGAATTGAAAAATCCTTAACTTCTTTAAGATCATACCCGGATTTTGTCAGCCTTGACCCGGCTTCAGCCATAGCCTCTATACCGGTGGCACCAAGAAATATCGGCACATCATCCTTGCTGTGGTCCAGCAGAAACAGGTCTCTTTTCAGATCAAGAACCCTGGAAAAAGAGACATTTTCTTCATCCTCACGGATTAAGGTGTCCAGAAACGGATAGTCGGGATTTTTTGTCGGGACGGCATCTGGTGAAAAGATGTTGTCCACGTCAAAGGAGGTATCCATTCCCGAAAATACCGCCTCTTCATTTTCCGTATGACAAAGTTCAGCCATAAAAAAGTTTACCCCCTGATCAAGGGGCAAGAATTCAAGTCCTCTCTCCTGCAGGACCTTCATGACCGTCTCGTTGGTGGCCATTCCGGCCCCCTTCCAGGCTGTCCAGGCCAGGGCTTTGTAAACCCGGTCGGGATGTGCGACTTTTTCTTTTTGCAGAATCTTACCCAGCATGTCATTGGCACCGGTATAATCAATCTGGCCTTCATTACCGAACCTTGCGGTAACCGATGAAAAGGTTATGAAAAATCCGTAATCCATATCTTTCAATACGCGGATAAGGTTTAATGCGCCATGGACCTTGGTATCAAAGACCCGGTTAAAGGAGTTCAGTTCTTTCTTTTGTATAAACTGACTCTCTTCCACCCCTGCCGCGTGAATAACACCGTCAATGTGCTCATATCCCTTGAGGGCCTGCTCAATGGCCTTATCATCCGCAACATCCACGGAATGGTAGTCAACATCCACCCCCATGGATTTTAAATAATTAATGTTTGCGATGGTCTCTTTGAGTTTTATTGTTTTTTCAACAGCCCGCTTGATTTCAAGGGGCTTTGCTCCCGGCATATCCTGTTTGAGTTCATTTAAAATATAGGCCCGGTCCGCATCTTCGGACAAAAATTTATCCCGGATTTGCGTGATATCACTCCTGCCGAGTATAATCAGCCGGGTACTGTATTTCTTTACCAGAGACTTGAGCATCTCAAACGTAATACCTCTGGCACCACCGGTCACAAGAACCGTACTTTCCTGGGGAACAAAACTCTCCCCTTCTTGCGTATTGGGGTGTATCATCGACAATACATATCGCTCTTTGTCCTTATACCCCGCCTCGACTCTTCTGTCCGCCGACATCAGTTCGGAAATATAGGTATTCGATATTTCATCAATATTTTCAAGGGGTTTATCAAAGGAAAAATCCACCGCCTTAACCCGTGTATCCGGCATCTCCTTGTTTATCGTCTTCATCATACCGGAAAGGGCCGCAAAGGCGGGATGAATTTGAACCGGTGCATCCCCATAGGGAAAGATGATCGAATCAAATGAGAGTGTCGA
>JAFDHS010000160.1 GCA_019308655.1 Deltaproteobacteria bacterium | reverse complement strand
AAGACCCTTCAGGAGAAGTATCTTAAAGAGAATCTTCCGTGCTTTATCGGAGAGAGCAAGGGCATTTCAGATGTGATGCAGTTTGTGGAACTTGCGGCCAAGAGCCCTGATACTCCCATTATTTTACTCGGACAGTCGGGCACCGGCAAGGACCTTATTGCAAGTGCCATTCATTATAGAAGTCCTAATTTTAAAGGGCCGTTGATTACCATAAACTGTGCTGCCATTCCAAAAGATCTTATCGAGAGCGAACTTTTCGGATATGAAAAAGGGGCCTTCAGCGGAGCCGGAAAATCGGGGAAAAAAGGTCTTGTTGAACAGGCTGCAAACGGGACTCTTTTTCTTGATGAAATCGGTGACCTAAGCCTTGAGGCACAGGCAAAGCTTCTCCGGTTTCTTGAATCAGGCGAGTTTTACAGGGTCGGAGGAACAAAAAAAAGATGTATTAAAACCCGGGTGGTCTCTGCGACCAACAAGAATCTTAAAGAGATGATAGAAAAAGGATTATTCAGAGAGGATCTCTATTTCAGAGTAGGGGTCGTCAAGGTTGAAGTCCCGTCTTTGAACGAACGCCGCGAGGATATAATACCTATCGCCAGACATTTTTTAGTGGAATTTTCCAAAAAATTCGGGAAATCTTTTATCGCCATTTCTTCTGAAGCGGAGATTGCCTTGCGGGAATTTGATTGGAAGGGGAATGTCCGTGAATTGAAAAACTTGATTGAGAGGGCTGTTCTCATTGCAAAAGGGCCTGAACTGACCCTTGAGGATCTTTCGATTCAAGTACCGGAACCATCCGGCAAATTCAATCTCCCACAACAAGGAACACCTTTCGTTATCCCCGAAGAAGGTGTTGATCTTCCTTCCATATTGGAATCTGTGGAAAAAGAGTATATCAAGGAGGCCCTCAGGATCACCGGAGGGAATGAAACCAAGGCCGCCGAGCTTCTCAATCTAAACTACACCACGTTCCGCTATCGCAAAAAAAATTACGGATAGCTTAATCCGGCTTTTTACCCCATATTAACATTTTTGGGCATGGTTCTAAGGGACTCGGCCGGGGCTTGTCTTGCACGATGTGTTTTTTTTACCACGAAGCTCACGAAGATTTAAGCTCAAATCCCTTCTTTATGCATCTTCGTTTCCTTCATGGTTTTTAATAACGGCCTGACATAGAACCATTCCCACATTTTTATGTTTGCAATTTTTTGTAGATTGAGATGCCTTTGAAATTCTCCCGGCACAATCGCAAAAAAGATAACCTTTTGTTTTTTTTATCTTTTCCGGATAGAGGCTTTTTGTTGGCATGGTTCTCGCTATTAAAAAATCGATAATTGCAACTTGTAAATACCGGAGGGAAGGGAGATGGCTGCTGAAAACAGAAAATATGAAGTTTCGGATCCTGCTTACTATGATCCTCTCATAGCCGGACAGAAAAAACGTGTCCGCCAAAATTCTCATGATCCCGGGGAATGGGTGGAACTGGGCCGGCTTCATGAAGCTAAAATAGACATGATTAAATGTTTTGCCGGGCGCAATTTCGGTATCCGTCATTTTATTCATATATATTTCCTGTTTCTTTCTTTAGGAGTTGTCTCTTTAGCTTATTATATCATTCCCAATCTTTATTTAATTCCTCTTCTCCCTTTGCCGGTTATTGTTACCGTGTCGGCAGGCATGATCGTTTTGATAATTTTATGTCGATTGCTCTGGGCTGTGAGATATCCTCCCTCGGGAAGCAAATATTTCAGGAGAGCGATTGCCGTTGATTCCGACTTTGGTGAGGCCTACATGCACCTGGGCGCTATCGCTCTTAGAAGGCGCCAAAAGCGCAAAGCGTGCCGCCTCCTTGAGCAGGCCGTACGATTGAATGTCGCCGATAAAAAGATTAAGCGGGAGCTGAAATCCGTTTATGAAAAAGAATTCATGGTTTTTTTCAATGAAAGGACCGCCAGAGAGGCAAGACAGCAGGAGATCATTGACCGCCAACTGGAACAGATAAGGAAGCTTCGCTCCAGGGTATCCTCCCTTGAAAGGCTGACCGAAAGTCTAAACGGGAGAGCGGAGCAGGCCAGGTGGGAATCGAAGCATAAGGCAAAGCTGCTGGACCAAGAGACGACAAATCGTATCGAGGCTATTCGGCAAGACTATGAAGGGCGGATTGCCGGCTTTAAACAGGCCAGGGAGTCCCGGGAGGAAGCCAGGGAACTGGCCCAGAGGGATTTTGTGAAATTGACAACGGAAATCATGGAAGCAAAGGCAGGGCTTGAGGTGCGTTCCCTTGCCGAGGCCGCCGGCACCATGGAAGATATTATGGGCTCACGCCTGTGGCAGGCGCTTTCCGAGCAGGCCAGAACCTATCTGGCCACGGCTGAGCAGATATATCCCGTGCTTACCGAGCAGGAAACCGAGCGGGAAGAGAAGCCCGATTGCAGTCTTGTAGGTATGGAACTGTGCAAGGCGCTGGAAACGGAGATAAATCGAAAGCTTGTAGAGCCGTTTGGACGATATCTCAACAAAGACAAAGAGGAGTTTCTCAGGGTTAATCAAACAGGTGGAAATAACGGCAGGCCCTCTTACTTTACCTATCTGGCCAAGGTTGTTGACGATGAAAACTTTCCCGAGGTGACTTCCCTGACCCTCGGGCAATACCACTTTGTCCTGGAGCGAATCCTGGAGGGGGAATACGCTCTGAAAGAATATGGTGATTTTCTGGACGAGGTCTGTTCCTCTTCCGGTGTTGTTATCGGAAGAATGTTCTTGGAAAGACTGGGGACCGTAACCAAAAAGTACCGAAACGCCATCGCCCACAGGTCATCCATGAACAAGAAAGAGTATGATCATCTCAGGGAATTGATATTTGCCGGAAAGGAGGCATTATTGGTCACATGCTGCTCTATTTCTCCTTACTCCCAGCCGTCGGTGCAGAGAGCTTTTTGACTTTTACGAATTCATCTTTCTTATCAGAATCTGCAAATTTTTATAGATAAAGATGCAAATTTTTGTAGATTTAAGTACGTGCAAAATCTTCCCATCGCAACCGTAAAAAGGCAATTCATTGATTTTTCTTGCTTTTCACGCATACCCTATCCTGCTGGCACGGTTTTCGCTTAAATAACTAATTAAAGAGCAGTTAATAAAAATACTCACCTTTATTTATTCTTTGGCTGAATAAAAGGAGGATACATGGGACTATTAACCGGCATAACGAATAAGAGAATTTGCAGGCGGCCTGACAAAAAAAACAATTTTGGTTTTCGGCAAAATCCGTCGAATACGGAAAAGATGTGTCCTCTTATCAACGATCCTTATGAGGATTGTTACTGCTTTAAATTGAATACCCAGGAAAAAATAAAAAAATCCATATACTATTGCGGAGAAAATTTTAAAGAGTGCGAGATTTATATTTCGTACAAGGCGACCGGAGGATAGACAGGTTAATAACCTGTAAGTGAAACATAAGCGGAGGTTTAAAATGACACAACAGGTCGAAACCATGGACCAGGCGGTAAAGGTAATGGCGGACAGGGAGGGTAAGTACCTCACCTTTACACTGGCCAACGAGGAGTATGGAATCGGTATTTTAAAAATCAGGGAGATAATCGGCATGATGCCGATCACTACGGTTCCCC
>JAFDHS010000159.1 GCA_019308655.1 Deltaproteobacteria bacterium | reverse complement strand
GCTTTCCTATCCGAAATCAAGGGAGTTTGTCAAGAAAGGAAGGTAAGCACCAGATAAAAAGTTTTTGATCGCAATAAAAACGGCTTCGTAAAAAGAGAAGTATCCCCTCCCGTTACGGGAGGGGATTAAGAGAGGTGGAATGTAACTGGCTGAAATGATTTCAGTCGGGAGAGAGTTGTTTCATTTTTTGCAAAATCATCATAAGATCAGGATAGAATAATCTGTTTGACATAACCATTGGAAAATAATATAAAAAAGATACGGATTTCGACTCAACAAAATAGTTAAGTCTCTCGTATAATCCCCGGTATTACAGGTTGTTGCAGGAAGATCATTGACTTTAGTGATGTGTGTTATAAAACCGGATTTTTTTCCTTAAAGGAGGTTTAAAATGCAGGTCTTGATTCTCTATTTTTCAAAAAGCGGCAATACCCAAAAGCTGGCAGAGGCAATTGCTAAAGGTGTCGAAAAAGTCGAAGGTGTGAATGGTGTTTTAAAAAATACCGATGAAGTAACACAAGAAGATTTCCTGGCCTCTGATGGCGTAATCGCCGGTTCTCCTGTATATTTTGGCGTGATGGCTGCTGAACTGAAAAAGGTATTCGATGATTTTGTGGGAACCCGAAAGAAAATGGAGGGCAAGGTAGGCGCTGCTTTTGCTACTTCAGGAGATCTGACGGGCGGCAAGGAAACCGTTATGATGTCCATTCTCCAGACGATGTTGATTTATGGCATGGTAATTGTCGGTGACCCCATGTCGGCTACCGGGCATTACGGTGTGGCTTGTGTAGGAGAACCGGACACCAAGACCGAAGAGAACGGGATGAAGTTAGGTCAAAGAGTTGCTGAATTAGTTGGAAAATTATTTGGATAGTAAAGAAATAAAAGATAGAGAGATTTTTTTATGAAAGAGCCTTTTATGAAAGCCCTTGCCAGGCCGAATCCGAATCCGGGAGGAGGGGCAGCGGCAGCATATGGGGTTTTGGTCGGTTTTGCCCTGTTGAAAAAGGTGGTGCGGCTGGAACTCAATTGCCGGCAAATTTTACCTGAACAACATCGGCTTTGGCAGGATTTGCTGAAAAAAGTTAATGGTTTGGCCGAAGTTTTGGTCGAACTGCGGGATGAAGACGGCAAAACCTATCTGAAAATGGCAAAAGCAAAAGACTCAGGTCGTAATTCAAGTGAATTCGCATCGGCCTTGCAGGAAACGATCCAATGTCCGATCATGATTATGGAAAATACCCAAAAAGGATTAAACTGTGTTGCAACGGCAGCGGAAAATTGTCGGAAGCATCTTCTTTCTGATCTGCTGGTAGTCAACCAACTATTCAGGGGTGCCGGCATCGGTGCCTGTTATATTGCTCAGGCAAACCTGATGTTGATGGCTGATGCAAAGCAGCAGAGTGACTTCCGGAAAACCTTGAGGCAACATAGTGAACATTGCCTGAAATTATTTCAGGAAGTCCAGAATACCGTATTTTCCCGAAAAAAATTTCTAATGAATGCGGACAAAATAAATTAATCTGCATTCCACTATACTAATAATAAAAAATTCAAAGAAGAGATGAATACCTATGAAAGAATTAAAAGAATTAGAAATGTTTCTGAAAACCGTGGCGGGCGGTTTGAAATTACTGGTGCAAGGGGTTGAAACAATAGCGGAAACAGTCGATTCTCTTGCAAAAGCTCAGGAAGAGGAGACCCCAAAAGAAAGCCCTCTTGCTGAACCTTCTCCTGAAGCTCCGGCTGAACCTGAAAAGAAAAAAATCCCAATTAAAGCTGAAAAGGAAAAAGCGCCCAAAAAAGAAAAAACGATTACTGCCGCTGATGCCGTTCTGAACATTATAAAAAGAAGCAAGGAGGGGGTTGATACGGCTACGCTCAAAAAGAAGACCGGTTTTGGCGAAAAGAAGATATATAATATTACTTACAAGCTGAAGAATCAGGGCAAAATCAAACCCGGAAAAAGGGGTATTTATATGAAAGCCTGATGTTGAGTTTTTGCATGTGTCCATAAAACAAAAAAACTTATCATGAGATCAATAAGGGCGATGCCAACATAGCCCATATCCATGTTACCGGGTATTAAAATGCAAAGTAATAAAGCCCTGATTGCCCATCTGACAGCAAAAGGAGTGCTAAAAACAACGGCCATAAACGATGCGTTTCTGGCCGTTGATCGGACTGACTTTATCCGGCCCGAGTTTTTGCGGGAGGCTTATGGAGATTACCCCTTAGCCATCGGATATGGGCAAACCATTTCGCAACCCTATACGGTTGCTTTTATGCTTGAACTGCTTCAACCCCAAAAAGGGGACAAGGTTTTGGATGTCGGCTCAGGTTCCGGATGGACTACCACACTCCTTGCCTATATTGTTCAAAAAGAAGGGAGCGTTCTTGGAACGGAGCGCATCCCGGAACTTGTAGAATTCGGAAATAAAAATTTAGAAAAATATCATTTGCCCAACGCCAAAATTATCCAGGCGGGGGATGAGATCGGCCGTCCGGGTAAGCAGTTTGATAAAATATTGGTCTCGGCATCTGCTGCCCGGATACTCCTTGAACTCATAGAGCAGTTGAAGGTTGGCGGAAGAATGGTAATTCCGGTTCAATCTTCAATTTACTCCGTTGATAAAACTTCACAAGATCAAGTCGAAAAAATCGAATATTACGGTTTTTCCTTTGTCCCTCTGATACATTAGCTTCTAATCCGGATAAACCGAAAAAGTGAGCTAAAATCAATGCGTTGCTTCGTTCCGTCTTTTTATATATAAAATTGATAGAATACATCAGATTTAGGCACGTCAGGTCTCTTCACACTTTTTTATGCCATAAAAAGCACAAATTTTAGAATTAAAACTCAATTAATACAGATAGATAAATTATGCTTCCCGTTTTTCCAGGCGTTGGCCTGGACCTGAGTCAACGGTATATTATTATTTATAAGTCCAAAAACACAGGAGGGTAGAGCTATGAAAGAGGCGAAATTTTACGAAAAACTTGCAAACGAAAAGATCCAATGTCATCTGTGCGCCCATGAGTGTGTAATTAATCCCGGTAAACGCGGCATATGCATGGTCAGAGAAAATCAGGCCGGCGTTCTTTATTCCCTGGTATATGGCAAGATCATTTCCCAAAGTGTAGATCCTATAGAAAAAAAACCTTTGTTCCACTTTTTACCCGGGACCCTCTCGTTTTCGATTGCCACGGTAGGTTGTAATTTCCAGTGTTTGCATTGTCAGAATTATGATATTTCCCAATATCCGCGTTTTCACGAAAAGAAGATCATCGGTGACGATTTAACGCCGACGGAGATTGTCGCCCGTGCCCGGTCCAGCCATTCAGCCAGTATTGCCTACACTTATACAGAGCCTACTATTTTTTCGGAATTTGCTTATGATACAGCGGTGTTGGCCAGGGAAAAGGGGATTCGTAATGTCTATGTTTCCAACGGCTTCTGATGATTTTTATCGTAAGGTCTGCAAGGCCAAACTCCAGCCGGTGTTAGATACCATTGTCCGCATGAAGCAGCTGGGTGTCTGGGTGGAGGTAACCACGTTGATAATCCCCGGCTTAAACGACTCTGACAGCGAGCTCAAAGAAATCGCCAATTTTATAAAAGGCGTGGGGTCTGAGATTCCCTGGCATGTCACCGCCTTTTATCCGACCTTCAAGATGCTGGACCGTTCCCCGACGTCGATCACTACGCTGCGCCGTGCCCGGGAGATCGGAAAAGAAGCCGGGCTCCGCTATGTATATACCGGCAATATTCCGGGTGATCCCGGCGAAAATACCTATTGTTATGACTGCAATGAACTGCTCATCGAGCGCGTTGGGTTCACTGTCCGGCAGAACAATCTCAAGGATGGTTGCTGCCATAAATGCGGAGCTCGGATCGATGGGGTCTGGGAATAGATCAGTGCGAGGGTTTTGCCAACTCTTAAATTTTGTTCGTAATTCTTAGCCTTTTGGTTTAAATTCAAAAATGGCTGCAAAAATTATACTTGCGACCACGATTGAAAGACCGATAAGCAGGCCTAAAGGGTCTACATAATGTTTTGAGATAAGAAAAAATATGATAAAACCGCTTACGATAAAACGAAAATAACGCTTGGCTAAAATTACGGAAAGAGAAGAAAGATGCTTAGGTTTAAAAGCTTTTTTAAGTGTACGGTAAAGCAGGTGAAAATTTATTGTAACAAGTAATCCTCCAAATATAATTCCTCTGGCAAAATCCGGTGGTGAAAGAATTAACCCGAGTACGCTTACAACAAAAAACAGAATCCAATTGGTATAGGTAATAA
>JAFDHS010000158.1 GCA_019308655.1 Deltaproteobacteria bacterium | reverse complement strand
ATAAAAGGCAGCCACTCCGTTATCCCCAGCTCGGTCACTTGCCTGACCAGCCCGTCCATTTTCTTGTCTTTTAAAAAAGCCTGGGCCACGGTCAGGTGGAGGGGAGATTCGGTTGTTGAAGGAAACTTTTTAAGTACCCTCAGTTCAACTTTTCCGGGCGAAAAGGCTGTTATGCAGGATTCATATTCATATCCGGTACCATCGAAAAGTCCGATTTTATCACCGGGTCTCAGCCGCAAAACATTTTTTATATGATTTGAATCCGAGCCTTTTATAATCGCAGTCGGACCGTTTACATCAAATTGTTCAATAAAAAAACGGCGCATACAAATTTTGGTTGTTCAGAAAGTTAAAAATCGTGGATTCGTTGTTTTAACCCATTCCTTTGGGTGTTCGAATATCTCAAAATGTCTGTGCTTTTTTATAATTAATTCAAGTATATTGTAAACCTTTTTTGTTATATTTCCTTAAAAGCAAATAGCTTGACACAGAATATACCGTATGCTAATTTTTAAAAATTATAACTATTTGCTTGTTTTTTCGATAAAAACGTCTTGTGGATTTTCAGTTTATGGGACACATGTTTTTAATATGAAAGATAAAAATAAACCTGATCAAAATAGTGAACAGCAAGGTCTGCCCAAAAAACAGGAAATCATTGACCTTACGGATGCCGGAGAGACGCTTTCTTCGGAAGATGAAGATATTATAATCGAACTTACCGATTTTGTAGAGAAAGAGGAAGTTATAGAACTTACGGATGCTGTAGATGAATCTTCTGATGATGAGGATTTTTCCGGTCTTATCGAATTTTCAGATGATATTGATGATACTCTGGAAGATTTTAACATTGATGATATTGAGCAGACAAATGCCAAACAGGAAGCCGATACGGATTCGGTCGATTTGTTGGAGGACGACTCCGGACAAAAAATTTTTAACCCTGATGAAATAACCGTTTCTTCAAAGCAGCTGGATGATGCATTAGAGCGTGTTTTAAAGAAGATGTATTCTGAAAAAATTCAAGACCTGCTTTGCGAGAAAATAGAAAAAGCGGTTACACATGAGATGGACAGGTTAAAGAGTACTCTGCTTCAATATATGCTTGAGGCTAAGAAATCATCGAATGATTAAATTAAAATTTTGCCGTTCATTTTTTTTCTCACATTTACAGAGTCGTTAAAATTTATAAAAGATAAAGTGCTAAGGAGGTTGGGGATTATTTATTAATCCCTTTTTCAATTTTAGAGGGTTGATTTAAAACCTCTGAAATAATTCCTGAAAGTTGCCGTTATTTTTAATTTATAGTGGATAGTTAATTGTTGAGTTAAATATAATTGAAGGATTTTTGATATGAGTTCTGATTTGCTTGATAAGGGATATAAACCCCATGATGTTGAAAAACGCTGGTACGATTTTTGGGAAAAAGACCGATTCTTTGCAGCGGATGAGGAGAGTACGAAAAAAAGTTATTCTATTGTAATTCCTCCGCCGAATGTCACCGGCGTTCTTCACATGGGTCATGCCCTGAATATTACCATGCAGGATATTCTCTGCCGCTACAGAAGACTCCGCGGGGATAATGTTTTGTGGATGCCGGGAACGGATCATGCAGGCATAGCTACCCAGAATGTTGTAGAAAAAAAACTGGCCGAGAAGGGACTTGACCGCAAACAACTGGGCAGAGAAAAATTCATTGAGGCTGTATGGGAATGGCGGGATACGTACGGAAGGGCGATTATTAATCAGCTCAAGCGGCTCGGGGCTTCATGTGACTGGAACAGAGAGCGTTTTACAATGGATGAGGGGCTTTCAAAGGCCGTACGTAAAGTTTTTGTTCAGCTCTACAATGAAAAACTTATCTATCGGGGCAACTACATTATTAACTGGTGCCCCCGTTGTCAGACGGCTCTTTCCGATCTTGAGGTGGAACATGAAGAGCGTGACGGCCATCTCTATCATATCAGATATCCCTTTGCAGACAAAACAGGCAGCCTTGTTGTTGCAACAACAAGGCCTGAAACCATGTTGGGTGATACAGCCGTAGCGGTTAATCCCAATGATGAAAGATACGGCAAAATCGGTCCGGGCACGAGTTTGACCGAGGTCATCCTTCCACTTACGGGTAGAAATATTCCGATTATCAAGGACAAATACGTTGATATGTCATTTGGGACAGGGGCCCTGAAGGTCACACCTGCTCATGATCCCAATGACTTTGAAATCGGGGTTCGTCATAACCTTGAAAATATGAAGGTTATTGGTGATGATGGCCGGATGTTACCCGCAGCCGGAAAATTTGAAGGGCTTGATCGGTTCAAGTGCAGAGATGCTGTGGTTAAGGCCCTTAAGAAAGAGGAACTTCTTGTAAAAGTCGAGCCTATCAAACACGGTGTCGGGCATTGCTATCGGTGCAAGACCGTGGTTGAACCGAATTTGTCAAGGCAGTGGTTTGTAAGAACCGAGTCCCTTGCAGAAAAAGCCATATCCGCGGTGAAGAACGGCCGTACACGCATTATACCTGAGACATGGGAAAAAACCTATTTTGACTGGATGTATAATATAAGGGACTGGTGCATTTCACGCCAAATCTGGTGGGGGCACCAGATACCGGCATGGACGTGCGGCAATTGCGGCAATATTATTGTCTGCATTGATGATCCGGCAACCTGTCCTTCTTGTGGAGGAGACAACCTTGTTCAGGATTCGGATGTTCTGGATACCTGGTTCAGTTCGGCTTTATGGCCGTTTTCTACCATGGGCTGGCCGGATGAGACACCACTTTTAAAAACATTCTATCCGACCTCCGCTCTGGTTACAGGTTTTGATATCCTTTTTTTCTGGGTCGCCCGCATGATGATGATGGGTATCCATTTTATGGATGACGTGCCGTTTAAAGATGTTTATGTTCATGCCCTGGTGCGTGACGAAGAGGGCAAGAAAATGAGCAAGTCAAAAGGCAACGTGATTGATCCGCTGAATGTAATGGATAAATATGGAACGGATGCATTCCGATTTACTCTGGCTGCTTTTGCGGCACAGGGGCGGGATATCAAGTTGTCTGAAAAGCGGGTTGAGGGGTATCGTCATTTTGTTAACAAGCTTTGGAATGCCTCACGTTTTGCCTTTATGCACATTAATAAAGGGTATAAGGAGATAAAATATGACTCTCTTTCATTACCGGATAAATGGATTCTGTCCAGACTGAATCGTGTTGTGGGAACAGTAGCTGAAGCGCTTGATACCTACAGATTCAATGATGCTGCCGGTGTTCTTTATCACTTTGTATGGCATGAATTTTGTGACTGGTATCTTGAAGCTGTCAAGCCGATATTGTTCGGCAAGAAGGGCGTAGAATCTCAAGAAGCGTCAATGAGTGCTCTGTGGCGTGTTTTGCATGATACCCTGGTCCTGCTCCATCCGTTTATGCCCTTTGTAACAGAGGAGATCTGGCATAAGCTCCCGGGAACCCAGGGCTCTATTATGAAAACGCTTTTCCCGGCAGATGCCGCTGATGCCGAAAGCATCGTTTATGACCCTGAAGCTGAATCAAAAATGTTATGACCCTGAAGCTGAATCAAAAATGGAGATTGTTACAGGGATTATAAGCGGAGTAAGGAATGTAAGGGGGGAGATGAACATTGCGCCCTCTCTGTCTTTGGATGTTCTGATTCAGTCTTCCGATGAAATTATTCGTGAAACCGTCAGGCAGCATGAGGATATGATACTGAACCTGGCTTGAAGGAATAATAGATTTTGCCAAGGAAGCGAAACGTCTTGAAAAAGAAATTGACAAACTTACCAAAGAGCTTGTTGCACTTTCAAAGAAATTGAGCAATGAAGGGTTTATTAATAAGGCACCGGAACAGGTTGTTGAAAAAGTAAAAGAAAAGTATAAACGGTTTATTGAAAAGCAGGAAAAACTACAGTCTAATTTAAATAAAATAAGAGAGTTTCAAAGTTGAGGTAATTGGCTTTAAAAGCTTACCCTAACCCGAATAAACCGGAAAAGTGAGCTAAAGTGATCTAAAGTTTGAAGTGAGCTAAAGTTGATGAGTCGCTTCGCTCCGTTTTTTTTATATAAAATTGATAGAATACCTCAACTTTAGGCACTTTAGTTCACTTTAGATCACTTCACACTTTTTTTAGTTCAGTTTTTTTTGATATAAAAAACAAAAATCAATAAATTATGGATACCTTACACCATCTAATTGATACGGCGCTTGACGAAGATATCGGCCCGGGTGATATTACGACGGACAATCTGATTGCTCCGGATCTTAAAGGTAAAGGAGTGATAATCGCCAAAGAACCTCTTGTCATCGCAGGCCTTGATGTCGCAAGGCAGGTTTTTGAGCGCCTTGATTCAAAAATTTTGTTGAATTCCGGATATTATGACGGAGATACGATAAAAGAGGGCGAAATCGTTTTGGAAGTTGAAGGAAAACTTCGTGCCCTTTTAAAAGGAGAACGAACCGCTTTGAATTTCCTTCAACGTCTTTCCGGAATTGCGACGAATGTACGCTCATTTGTAGCCGAGCTTGAAAATAAAAATGTCCGCCTTGCAGATACCCGTAAAACGACACCGGGCTGGCGGGTTTTAGAGAAATACGCCGTTCGTGTGGGCGGGGCGTACAACCACCGTATGGGTCTGTATGACGGTGTTTTAATAAAGGATAATCATATCGCTGTCTGTGGCGGCATTATAGAGGCCGTAGCACGTATCCGCGGAAAAATATCTCACCTGGTAAAGATAGAGGTAGAGGTTTCCGACCTTTCTGAAATCAGCCAGGCCCTTGAAGCCCGTGCTGATGTTATCATGCTTGATAACATGGATATTGACCGGATTAAAGAAGGTGTTGAGCTTATTGACGGGAGGGCTCTGGTCGAAGTGTCCGGAAATATAACAAGAAGCGATCTGAACCGGCTTGCAGATACCGGTGTTGATATTATTTCCATAGGCGCGCTTACGCACCAGGCAAAGGCCGTGGATTTGAGTATGAAGATTAAATGATACCTCTTCGCGATACTGTTCCTTCCAGAACCCATCCGGTGGTAAATAATCTTATTATCGGAATCAATATTGTCGTTTTTATGGTGGAGATAGCCCAGGGGGCCGGTCTGGAGCGTTTTATCTATATTTATGGCCTTGTGCCCGCCCGTTATTCCGTTCCCCGGATTGCATCTTACTTTACGATGCAGCAACAACTTTTTTCACTGCTCTCTTTTATGTTTCTGCACGGCGGGTTTTGGCATCTTTTGAGCAATATGTGGTTTCTTTACATATTTGGGAACAATGTGGAGGACCGCCTGGGTCATTTGCGTTATATCTTTTTTTACCTGCTTTGCGGGTTGGCATCGGGCCTTGTTCATCTTTTGCTTAATCTGGGTTTGAATATCCCTACCATTGGAGCAAGCGGTGCGATAGCCGGAGTAATGGGTGCTTATTTTATCCTGTATCCGGGGGCAAGGATTCTGACCCTGATACCCATTTTCTTTATACCCTATTTTATCGAGATACCTGCGTTTTTTTTCCTGGGATTCTGGCTGATTATGCAAATTTTGCAAGCTGCCGGGACGGATGCCCATGTCAGCGGTATTGCATGGTGGGCACATATCGGCGGGTTTGTTTTTGGTATTATTTTCCTGAAAATCTTTCTTGCGTTACCGAGTACCGGTATTACCGAGAAGGTACGCCGGGTAACTGAAAGGAAAAAGACCCACCGCTTACAGGTT
>JAFDHS010000157.1 GCA_019308655.1 Deltaproteobacteria bacterium | reverse complement strand
GTTCACCGCATCCAGGTCAATCCGCATGGCCAGGTTTTTCAAGGCATCCTGCCGCGGTTTTCCGGCTCTGAGTTCCAGGTTGTAGAGATTGAGTTCGTAGCTCAGTATCTTGTTGTCCAGTTCTATCTCTTTTGCGACTCGCAGGAGCCCGGAATCGAGTCCCATGCCCGCTTCCACGCAGACGACCAGAAGATCGAGCGCATCCGGGAATCCGTTAAGGATTATTTGCTTTCTTTTGTCGATTTTATGGTGCAGCCAGATATTGGGAAGATAGAAACCTGCAAGGGCCAGCAAAGCGCCGACGGCAACCACCATATTCCCTGAAATCAAAAAATCGGGAAAGGCGAGTTTAAAGACTGCAAAGCAGACCGGCAGAAAAACCGCAAGGAGAAATTTGGCCCCCCAAAAAGCAGACGGAGCGTTTTGCCGGCGGAAGCCCGCCTTAAGAAAAACAGGTCTCAACCTGGAATAATCCACGGCTTTGTCACTGCCTGTGCGCTTGCCCAATGAATCGAGAAAATCCAGAACCTTGCCCTGGAACCTTTTTTCGGTTTTTGGAGGCGAAAAATTCGTATCGAGGATTTTTAACTTTTGCCCGCCGTGCCGGATTTTTTCCATCAATTCACGTTTAGCGGAAGCCGCCCGGCGATATTGCAATATTCCGATTAAAAGCAGGATCACGGAGCAAAACAGTGAAACGGAAACGATAATGGGGATATATTCGGCTATGCTGGTCATTTATCACTGCTCCCGGTTGTTATATTTTAATGTCGATCATTCTTTTCATTACAAATGCGCCTATGACCATCATGACCAGAGCGGTGTAACACATTATTTTTCCGGCAGGGTCTGTAAACAGGGTCATAATATATGTTCGACTCGAAAGAAAAAGAGCACCCAGAACGAAAAAGGGGAGACCGAGAAGGACATACATGGATAATTTTCCTTCTGCTGCAAGAGCCCTGACCGTGCCCAGGAATTTGTATCTCTTCCGTATAAGATGAGCGATGTTCTCCATGATCTCGGCAAGGTTGCCGCCTGTTTCACGCTGGAGTATTACGGCGACCACAAAGAAATTCAGGTCCACACAGTCCACCCGGCCGGCAAGGTTCTTCATGGCCTCGGCAACACCGACCCCGAAGTTGATTTCATCCAGGTTTATTCCAAATTCCGGGCCGAGCGGATCATCAAATTCTTCGGAAGTCATCTTCATGCCGGTGGTAAAGGCGTGTCCCGCTTTCAGGGAACGGGCCATCAGGTCCAGGGCCTCGGGCAATTGGCTTTGAAATTTTTCCATTCTCTGTTTTTTTTTCAACTTAAGATAGATAAAAGGGGATGCTCCGAGGAATACCGTAAAGATTACGCAGAACACGGTGTTTATCTTGAACATGGAAAATCCCAGAAACCCCGTAAGCGCGAGAAGAGGGGAGAGTAATAGGAAGAAACCCGCGGGATATTGGGAATTGGCCTGATATATCAATTTATCCAGGTGCCGGATTCCGGTGATGCGAAGCAGGATCTGATTCAGCGCCGGCACATCGCTCAGTACTCTTTTTCGAACAATATCAGGTAACTGAGTTGTGCTTCCGCTTGATGAAATCCTTTTCAGCTTTTTGCGGATCTTGGCGTGGTCCGGGTTCCGCAGGGTTCTATAGGAATAAAAAAACATCTCTATGACAAATACGGATATTAAAAATATTATTATGCCGGTGATGAGAATGTTCATGTTAAACCTCATATACTTTGTCCGGATTGAACAAATCATCAGGGACGGATATATCGTTTGCATTGAACCGATCGATGAACCTGGGGCGGACCCCGTGAAATTTGAAGTGTCCTTTTGTTTTTCCTTCTTCATCCATTCCTGTCTGCTGGAAGGAAAAGATCTCCTGCAGGGTGATTATGTTCCCCTCCATCCCGGTTATTTCCTGGATGCTCATCAGCTTTCTGGTACCGTCGGGAAGACGGGATATTTGGATGATGACATTGATGGCGGAGCTGATAAACCGCCTCATAAATTCGTAGGGAATATCCAGGTTGGCCATGGATATCATACTTTCCAGGCGCATTATCGCGTCACGGGGAGTGTTGGCGTGAATGGTTGTTAAAGATCCGTCGTGCCCGGTGTTCATGGCCTGGAGCATATCAAAGGCCTCCTGGCTGCGCACCTCGCCCACAATAATGCGGTCCGGGCGCATCCTGAGGCTGTTTCTCACAAGGTCCCGGGCCGTGATCTCGCCCTTGCCCTCTATGTTCGGAGGCCGGGTCTCCAGCCTGACGAGGTGCATCTGCTTGAGTTGTAATTCTGCGGCGTCTTCAATGGTGATAACCCTGTCGACATCAGGTATGAACTGAGACATGACATTGAGCAGGGTGGTTTTGCCGCTGCCGGTGCCCCCTGAAATCAGAACATTCAGCCTGGCCTTGACGATACCTTTCAGAAGCTCGCCGATTCCATCTGTAAAGCTCTTCAATAAAATAAGATCATCAAGCAGAAGCGGGTCCCTGCCAAAACGCCTGATAGACAAACTGGCCCCGTCTATGGCCAAAGGGGGGATGATGGCATTGACCCTGGAGCCGTCGGGAAGCCTGGCGTCCACCATGGGAGAAGACTCGTCGATCCGTCGTCCCACGGATGAAACAATCTTGTCGATGATTCTCATCAGGTGGGCCTCGTCCTTGAACCTTGAATCGGAAATTTCCAGCTTGCCGAATCTCTCCACAAAGATCTGACGGTATGAGTTGACCAGGATATCGGAGACCGTATCGTCTTTAATAAAGGGTTCCAAGGGCCCAAGCCCCAAGACTTCATCCTCGATCTCCACAAAGAGTCTTTCCTTTTCGGCTAAATTGAGCGGTACGCTTTGGCCTTCTTCCTCTAATATCCTCATTACCAGGGTCCTGATCTGAGACTTGAGGACATCCCGGTCAATAGATTCGATGAGAGTAAGGTCGACAAGCTCCAGCAGGCGATCATGAATCCTGGTTTTCAGGTCAAAATATTCGTCGGAAATATACCGGCTTTGGTCTGCTATATCTTCTAACGGGATAACATCAGGGTCTATTGGCATTTGATCGTAATCTCCTGGGATGTTTCATCTTTGTTTCTAAAGGCTGAAGAATTTCCAAAACTTTCTTTTCTTTTTTCCCTCTTTTTCTTCGCACGAAGGAGAAAAGGAAGAGGCCATTTGTCTGAAATTCTCGGTAATGCGTTCATTTGACGCAAATTGAGTAAGAGGTTTCCCCTTGTTTATGGCGGATACGGTTGTATTGTAGTCATTGGGTATGGTCCGGAATATTTTCTTGTCAAATGATTTTTCCGCATCTTCTATGGAGATGTTTGAGTTTTTCAGATAACGGTTGATAACAATATTGATGCGTTCCCTTTCCGGGTACCCTAAATCGTAAAAAGATTTTAAAAGCTTGTTTGTGTTTGCCAGGCAGGGAATGCTTAAGTTCGAGACAATTAGAGCGGTGTCCGATATTTCAAGGAGTTTCAAGGAAATATTGCCCATGGAGTGGCCCCCGTCGATAATAACAAAGTCAAACATTCCCCGCATAACCTTTAGTAAACTCTCTATAATTGCCGGGGGTGCCACATTGTAGCCGCTCAAATAGCCGGGGGAGCAGAGGACGTAAACTCCCGAGGGA
>JAFDHS010000156.1 GCA_019308655.1 Deltaproteobacteria bacterium | reverse complement strand
TCAATCGCATTCGCTATAAAGGCAGCGAGTATCTCTTCAGTGAGGAAAATATCCAGTCCGCCATTCAGAAACTGAAAAATGTAAAGTATGACGGTCTTTTGAAGACGAATGAGGTTATATATGACCTGTTGACCCTCGGCACAGCCATGGAGCAGACCATTGAGGGAAATTCCAAAAGTTTCAACTTGAACTATATCGACTGGCGGAATCCGGGACGTAACAGCTTTCATGTCAGCGCGGAATACAGTGTGGAGCGTTCAAGAAGCACAGAGACGATCCGGCCTGATATAGTGCTGTTTGTCAACGGAATCCCTTTTTGTGTGATTGAGTGCAAATCACCCAAAGTAGAGGTGGAACAGGCTGTTTCGCAATCCATCCGGAACCAGAGTGACGACTACATTCCCGGATTGTTTATATATGCTCAGCTTGTGATGGGGATAAATAAAAACAGTGCCATGTACGCAACGGCAGGAACCGCTGCAAAATTCTGGGGAGTCTGGAAAGAAAAGGAAAGTGTGAAGGGTGAAGAGAGAATGGTGAAAATAGTGAATACGCCACTTTCGGACCAAAACAAAGATCGGTTATTTAGTGGAGATTTTGAAGGAGCATGTCCGTTCTTTGATAAATTGGAAAAAAAAGGCGAACGACTTATTACCGAGCAGGCCCGTGCTATCTATAGTCTCTGCAGGCCCGAAAGACTCCTGGAGCTAAGACTCCTGGAGCTTGCTTTCAAATTTACCGTTTTTGATGGCGGGATAAAAAAAATCGCCCGCTACCAGCAGTATTTTGTCATTAAATCCACCCTTGATCGGGTCAAGCAAGTTGACAGCAACGGTTGCAGAAAAGGTGGTGTTATCTGGCACACGCAGGGTTCGGGAAAATCTCTGACCATGGTCATGCTGGCAAGAAATCTCGTTTTGGGATCTTCACCCTTCACTCTTCACCCTTCACCCTTTAACAATCCCCGCATTGTTCTGGTCACTGACCGCGATGATCTGGATAAACAGCTTGGAAATACCTTTGCTGCCTGCGGCCTTGAACCGAGCCGTGCAACATCGGGCAGAAACCTGATTGAATTGGTCGCGGAGCATAAAGCCGGAATTATCACCACGCTGATTCACAAGTTTGATAAGGCAATGAGTTTCAGGAAATATCAGGATGAATCAACTGACATATTCATACTTGTGGATGAAAGTCACCGAACTCAGTTTGGTTCCTTTTCTGCCCGTATGCGCCAGATGTTTCCCAATGCCTGCTATCTGGGCTTTACCGGAACGCCGCTTTTAAAAAAGGAAAAAAACAGTTTTATCAAATTCGGCGGGCTGATCGACCCTCACTATTCGATTTCCCAGGCTGTTGAGGATGGGGCCGTGGTTCCTCTGCTCTACGAAGGTCGACATGTGGAGATGGAGCAGAATAAAACAGCCATCGACTTGTGGTTTGAGCGGCATACGCAGGGTTTGAGCCGCAAGCAACAGGCAGACCTGAAAAGAAAATACGCCAGAGCGGAAATGCTCAACAAAGCTGATCAAGTCATTTATATGAGAGCCTTTGATATCACTGACCACTACCGCGCCAACTGGCAGGGTACCGGATTTAAGGCACAACTGGTTGCTCCAAATAAAGCGGCTGCCCTGAAATACAAGTTTTATCTGGATGAAATCGGTATGATCAGTTCCGAAGTGGTTATATCCAAGCCCGACATGCGTGAAGGATATAACGAAACAGACGATGAGCCGACCGATGAAGTCGTAAAATTCTGGCAGAAAATGATGAAACGGTATGGCAGTGAAGAGGAATACACCAAACAGCTTATAAATCAGTTTAAACATGGAGCAGAGCCGGAGATTCTTATTGTTGTAGATAAACTGCTGACCGGTTTTGATGCACCCACAAATGCAGTACTTTACCTTTGCCGGATACTGCGGGAACATACATTGTTACAGGCCATAGCCCGTGTAAACAGACTCTATGAAGGCAAAGAATTCGGATTCATTGTGGATTACGCCGGCGTGCTTGGTGAACTGGATAAAGCTTTGACGATGTACAGTGCGTTTGAAGGGTTTGATGAATCTGATTTGGTCGGTACGCTCAGCTCAATAAACAGTGAGATTGATAAGCTTCCTCAGAAGTATTCCGACCTTTGGGATATCTTTAAATCCGTGAAGAACAGTTATGACGAAGAGGCCTATGAGGTGCTTTTAGCGGACGAATCCATAAGAGAAGAATTTTATCAGCGCCTGTCGGAATACAGCAAGACACTGGGAATAGCCCTTTCTGCAGATCTTTTCATGGTAGAGACCGACGAAAAGACATTGTCCCGCTACAAGTCGGATCTAAGAAGGTTTCAATCCCTTAAGGCATCCGTAAAGCTTCGTTATGCAGAAGCCATTGATTATAGAGACTATGAACCAAAAATCAAAAAACTCCTGGATACACATATTCAGGCGAATGAAGTTATTCAGCTGAATGAGCCGGTGAATATTTTTGACGACAAGATGTTCAGCCAGGTTAAAGAAGAGCAAGCAATTTACGGAACAAAGAAGACGACAGCGTCCAAGGCTGATGCCATTGCACATGCAACCAAACGGGTCATTACTGAAAAAATGGATGAAGACCCGGCGTTTTATGAAAAATTTTCAAAACTCATCCAGCAGGCAATTGAGGATTTCAGAGCCAAAAGAATTTCTGATCTGGATTATCTATGGAAAGTGACGGAAATCCGAAACAAGGTTGTAGGAAGTGTTCACGATGATATTCCCGAAAAGCTTGCGGGTAATGAAGATGCCATGGCTTATTACGGCATTCTGAAACCGTTTTTTGAGAAACATGATTTGAGTCAATCCGACCTTGAAGATATTTCCGCGGACACAGCTCTTGCTATTCATGAAATTTTGGAATCCCACGGAAAAGTCCACTTTTGGGATGATGAAGATGCTCAAAAACAGGCCATCAATGAAATCGATGACTACCTGTATGATGAGATTAAAGCGGGAAAAGGCATTGAGATCAGCCTGGATCAAATGGATGAAATAATAGAAAAAGCCATGCAGGTCGCCATGCACAGGAGCAATAAATGAACGGTGAACTAAAATCAGTCAGCTACGGGAAAAGAGTTATTGACTATAACCTCTTTTACGTTGATAGAAAGACGCTTGAAATTGCAGTCCATCCGGATGGAGAGATAATCATCAAGGCTCCGGTTGGGTCCACTCTCGAAGCAATCGAAAGAAAAGTTCTGAAAAGATCAAGGTGGATAATAAGGCAGCTGAATTATTTTAATCAATTTAATCCCAGAACGCCTGAGCGGTTGTATATTGGAGGAGAAACACACTTATATCTTGGAAGGCAGTATCGTCTCAAAATTAATAACGATATCCCCAAATGTGTAAAACTTTCCAGAGGATTATTTCAGGTATCTTCCGGAAACAACAATGACCCGATGGTTGTCAAAAAACTTCTTGAAAGCTGGTATGTGGAGAGAGCTTTCTTTCAGTTTAATGATAGCATTGACCGGTGCTGGCCTGCTTTTGCCGCACTTGGTTTAACAAGGCCCCGTTTACGGATTAAACGTATGAAAAAACGATGGGGCAGCCTTTCAAAAAATGGGATTATTACCTTGAACACAGAACTGGTTAAAGCGCCTAAGGAATGCATTGATTATGTCGTCACACATGAACTCTGCCATTTAAACCACCATGACCACAGCCCCGAGTTCTATAACTTGCTGGAACGTGTTCTGCCAAATTGGGAAAAAATTAAACATAAACTTGAGCTTACACTTGTATAAATAATTAGAGGTGAATGATAACAATGACGGAAAAATCAAAAGTCTTTAACCAGACCCGAAAACTCTATATGGAAAAAATCGCCGCAACAGACCTTAACATGACAGCTGAAAAACTGGGCATGACCATGACCCCGCAAGGGCCGCAGGTGAAATATTTCAACAAATTTCATTACATCAAAGAAAATGACATTGTCGATGAAAAGGGCAATCCGGTTGATTTTGATACCCTTGTTGCTCTAAGCAAATACATTCTCCTGTGCCCGGATGTTCCATCATTGGACCGGCAATGGACCGCATACAGAGACTTTAAGAACTCCGGACCGCTTCTTAAATTTTTTGCCGATGTCGTTGAGGGGATGATTGCTTCCGCTTTTACCGACAGGCTGGATGATCTGACTGCGGCTGCTGACCGAATGGGTGCTGAACCCGCCGAGGAAGAACTTTCCTATGACCTGAAACGCCGCTTCCAGGCACTGCCCAATATTGCCATGTTGCTGCTGTTCAATGATGCCGATTTCGAATTTCCGGCTGAATGCCGTGTTCTGTTCGAGCGCCGTGCCGAAGCCTATCTGGACATGGAATCCGT
>JAFDHS010000155.1 GCA_019308655.1 Deltaproteobacteria bacterium | reverse complement strand
TAAATTGTCACGAATGTGGTGAAGTGATGGCTGCCAATAAGGCGCGAGTCAAAGATGGTAAAAATGTTTGTTTGCCTTGTTCTGGTTATCAATCATAGGCTTGGCATAATCGGGTAGCCGGGGGATTTTCTCCCCCAGCCCCCTCACCACCCCACAAGCGGGTCCGCATAGGGCGGTTCATCAAGGTTACCGGGCCGTAGCCGGGTAGTGAATCTTCACCCACTTTTCTTTGACAGATATTAACCCCTGCCCATACAACCACTTATTTGTCATGCCGGTCTGTGCCGCCAGGGTTCGGGCGAGATGCCACGGCCCCTTGCGGCTGAGTGCCGTGAGTATGGCTTGTCGTTTGGAGGTTCCCATTTTAAGTAGGTTGCGGACTTTGGTACGGGCATATCGCCACTGTTTCCAGTAACACATCCGTATCCGGCGGCGAAGCCATTCATCTATCTCCGGGATGGGTCGGTAATACTCCGATATCCCGTAATAGTTCACCCAGCCCCGTACATATTCCGCTATTTTCCTATGACGGGAATTTGCGGGACGGAGTTAGTTTAATAGTTTAACATCATTCTCTTTTGCAAATTTTTCACCTCGCTTGATGGCCTTCGAGACTGAAGGCCGGGATATACCGAAATACCGGGCCAATTCCTTCTAGAAGATGCCGGGACCTTTGGGTGCCGGTTGCCCCCCTCCGGTAATCTCACCAGGAAAGCTACATCCCGCATGGCAGACAGGCCTCCCCGGATAAGAGCGTGAACCTTCGCTACACAACCAAAGCATTTACCCTATCTCCAGAACCCTGGGCTTTGTTATGTGGTGCCAACTTATCCGAAGACTAGGCCTTATACCCAAATTATGTATTTCAAATACCGAAAAGGAAATTTTGTCTTTAATATTGGTCTATTATACTTCACAAATATATTTAAATCTTTCACTCAAAAGGTTGACCTGATTTTTGATATATTTCGGTATTTGGGGCCGCAAGGGGTTGCTGCTTTCACCGAATCTGCTTTGTTTTCGGACTCTTGAAATACCAAAATACGTCTACGCACCCTCCACCTCGCATCTTTGACAAACTAGGCAACTGCATAATCCGGGTTATATGCTATTTCTGCCCGTCGGCTCTTAGCTTTGCACTCCGGCTTCCTTCAGACACCACTTCATGATGACGCCCTTGCCTCCGGCTAGTACTTTCGCTACCATCATAAAATGATGGAACGGGGTTCATATACAGGGGACTTTCACCCCATAAGATCACGCCCATGCCGGGCGTACCACTATCGCATCCAGCTGACGGGCTTCGGCACCGCGGTCGATGAAGATTTAAAGCCCACCCTGCCTCGCCTGCAGCTGATGCGAGCGATGTTAGCAGGCAATTGATGCTGAACCAAAACAAGAAAGGCTTCCCTATTGAAGAAGCTAACCAAATACAAGATTCTTACAATTTATTGCCGGTGCGGCCAAAAGTTACTGAAATATAAAAAAGGACCGGGAAGAAGGTTGTTGAAGATTCATCGGGACCGCATAACAGAAGACTATACCGGCATATTCATAAATGACTACTCAGAGAAAGGTACTAACATCTATTGCCCTTCTTGTGATAGGCGAATTGCGACCGTGCAGATCGTTAAGGGAAAGTATGTCAACAAGGTAAACCAGGGGCAGTTGGGGCTAACCAAATAAGATCCGCTTAATGTAGCTCATTTTGTTATGCTTTAGGATTTACAAACCATTCAAATAAGGACAAAGTAAAGGTTAAACATTTAGAACAGTTTAAACAAAATTGATGGTTCTTGGCCTGCTAACAAGGCTCTTCCAGCGGATCGCAAAAAGCCGCGCGGCTGATTAGCAGTGTAGCACCATGACTTTTACAAAAGAGTAGAAACAAATGCCAATATTTAAATTGACGAACGAAGGTGACAATATCGAAAACGCATTTTTAATGCCGGCCGCCAAAACAAATCTCGAATTAGAGAAACATCTTGAAAATTGGCTCGAAAATAGCCCATGGGCTATCGCACAAGAACAGCTTTTAATTATTGGTAGACAAACTTCTGCACGTACTGAAGACTATGGAACAATTTTTCCTGATCTTCTTGGCATTGATAAAGATGGAAATTTAGTAATCGTTGAAATGAAAAAAGGAAGGACTCCAAGGGAAGTTGTTGCCCAGCTGCTTGAGTATGCTGCATGGGCTAATGATTTATCCGAAGATAAAATTCGAGATATAGCAGAAAATTATATGATTTCAGTTGGTAATGATAAGAGCATCGAAGTATTATTCATGGAAATTTTTGAGACTTATGAAATGCCATCTTTAAATCAAAGGTTACGCTTGTTCGTTGCTGCGGAGGAGATTTCCCCATCGGTTGCGAAAGTTAGCCGTTTTTTACGTCAAGAGCATGGTGCTGACATAAACTGCGTTCAATTTCAAGTATTTCAGACCGAATCTGGTGAGGTGTTAGTAAATTCTGAATGTATTGTTGGGCTTGAAGATGTTGTTTCATCAAAGCGATCCGTTGTTACTCATAGATGGTCGGGTGAAAAACCTGTCAAACAGGTAGTGTGGGAGGCTGTGCAAGCTTTTACAAATGGCGACAAAAATATGATATTCTCACCCAAAGACATCGCACAGGTAATTCTCGAAAAATATCCAAATTTCAATAAGAATACAGTTGGTTGTCAAATAATATCTGATTGTGTCAACCACACTTCTCGACATCATTATCCAGGTGGCGAAGATAGATATTGGTGGCAGGAGAAGGGTAAATATAAACTATTCGATCCATCATCGAATAAGCAATAAACTCAATGATATTTCTCAAATAACACCTAGCATGCGGGTCCTCAAGGCCATTAAGCTATTCGGGTTTTCCTGATCCCGCCCGGGTCCAGTGCCATTTTCCCTCTACCCGGATCACCTTTTCAATTTGACAACCCACCCCCTCAAGGTCCATACTAAAAATTAGCAAATAACAAGAATCCATATGGATGAATTTGGAAGGCCTGTTCGAGTCATTGTGCGGTGCTTGGAAGTTCCTTTTTAGTCCATCCAAATCGCAAAAAGCGATTTCCTGTCAGCGGAAGATATTCAAGATGAGGGCCTAGGCGGTGAGCAAGGCGGGTATAAAGATAGCAAGGTTTATGGAGGAAAACAGGAAGATAAGGAATCAGGTAAAGAAACTAATTTCTATTTTCCAGGGCTGACCCCTTTCTTCCCTCACATTTTGGAAATTATGTAAACACGGCCTGTGGTGTGAAAAAAGCACCCAAATTTTCGAGCCAAAAGTCCATCGCAGGATTTGAGAAGTGGGATTAATTCGGATTTCCTGGCAGAACCTGCTCGGGTCCGATCATTTAGGTCAAGGACTCACGGCCAGCAGATCGGTTCGTCGCGGCTAAGGCTCGCAGGTCGAACGGGACGCAGCTATCCTTAACCCGGCCCTGAGATACGAGTGGTTCAACACTGATCTCGCCGGCGGTAGGAAGTGGGAAAAACAAACCGGAACGGCATGGGAACGGACCTGATCCATAGCTTTTGCTTTCGCTCCATAAAAACAACCTACCTTATCGTCAATCGACTGCTTTGATGGATTTCATCCCGGCGGCCATCACCTCTGTTGCCCCGTGTTTTCGTGCCGGTTCACCCCAGCGAGACATTCGTCTTGACATAG
>JAFDHS010000154.1 GCA_019308655.1 Deltaproteobacteria bacterium | reverse complement strand
ATGCGGTGACTTTCCCGAGGTCTATGTCAAGGGGATCATGAGCCATTTTCCCCGTGCCGATGAAGCGGACAAAGCTTTTTCCCAAAAACAGATCCATCTGTTCCGGCAGGTAATCAAAGCATCTGAAAGTTATGGAATTGAGGTCTATCATTTCGCAAACAGTGCCGCGATTTTTGATCTGCCGGAAGCCTGTTTTGATGCCGCACGGCCGGGGATATCGATATATGGCTTAAAACCATCTCTTACCTTGTCGAATCCACGGGTAAATGATCTCAAGCCGGTGCTTGAGTTAAAAACGCGAATTACCTTTCTCAAGGAGGTTCCAGCCGGTACCGGGTTGAGTTATGGGCATACCTTTTATACGGATAAACCGTCTTTGATCGCCACCATTCCATTGGGGTACGGCGATGGCATCAGCCGGTGTCTTTCCAATCAGCTCGATCTTCTGGTCGGTGGCGTCCGGTGTTCCCAGGTCGGCCGAATCTGCATGGATCAATGCCTGGTTGATGTTACAGCTTTGCGAGGCAGGGTCAAATTGGGAGATGAGGTCGTCATTGTAGGAAGGCAGGGTAAAGAAGAAGTGACCGTTGATGAGCTTGCCGAAAAGCCGGGTACCATTAATTATGAGATTGTGACCGGGTACCATTAATTATGAGATTGTGACCCATATCGCGGAACGGATTCCCCGGATCGTGGTTTAGAGAATCGGGTTTCATCATACTTGCAACAGATGAATGTTTCTCTGGAGTTCCCTAAGTATTAGGCCGCCTTTGAGATATCTTTAGATTCCTGCAATAGGATTTCAGCAGGGATATTCAAAGCTTTATTCAGCGCACGAATCATCTTGAGTGTTAATGGGCGCTTTCCGGCAAGTACTTCGGAAACTTTACTTTTACTTCCGATATACGGAATTAAGTCTTTTTGCAAAAGCCCCTGTTGTTCCATACGGAAACGGATAGCATCAACAGGATCAGGAATTTCCATAGGAAAGTGTTCTTCCTCATAATGTTTAATGATAAGCGTCAAAAGCTCAAGCTGATCCCCTGCTTCAGTACCGGGGGCAGGATCAAGATCAATTAATTTTTCTGCCTTGGACAACGCTTTTTCATAATCCGTATCGGTTTTAATCATTTTAATCATAACAACCTTCTATATTTTAGAATTTCTTTTTATCATATTCGGAATGAGTTCCGATCCATTTGATAAATACGGCTTGTGTTTTATATGCGATCTTCGCCACCAGACGATATTTATTGCCTTTGATGTTGAATATTACCAGGTTGCTCGAAAGAAAGCTTGCTGAACTATACCTTTCTTTTATGTCTTGGGGTGTTTTCCAGTCAGCAGTACATGCCTCATGATACCAGGATAATAAAGACTTTTTAGCATCGGAGTATTTCTTTCCAAATTCGTTGATTGTTTTTCTTGAAATAACGTTCATATTTTTAAAATAGAAATCTCGTTAAATTCTGTCAATAAAAAAGTTCCCTAAATTGGGAACTTTTTTATCCTAAGGGGGCAGTTGAAATTCTAGATGCCGAGCCTGTTCAGAAGTTTTTGAACTGAGGCTGACCAAGAACGCTCAGGTACGGTAATTTCTGGTTTTTTTTCGGGTAAAATAATTATTTTTCTGTCCCATTTCAGTCATTTTTGCAAAAATTGATAAAAGATTGAAAATTTAACTTATTGGTAATAAAGAAGCATACAGTATCGATTTGTGTGTCTGGGTATTTTACAAAAAGTTGAAAGGTAAAGTGAAAATAGTTAATGACGACCGTACTGAACAAAGACAAGCTGAGTCAGCTACCCAAAGCTAAAGCTTTTGGGCTTGTAAAAGCCCGGCTGATTAGACTCAGCCGATCCATTTACAATTGGGTTGGCTACGTTAAGAATATATAAAGGATAGCCTCAATGCTCCACAAGTTGAGGGAACTATCAGGGCTCTGTAAACATGGCTGACGGGTAGGCTAAGTCAACCCTTTAAAAAGATTCTTAACATTGTCGATGTGGACCAACTCCTGACTGGAGGACAAAACTTGAGAGTATTTGTCAAAAAGTTGCTTCAACCAAAAGTTGGCAAAAGTCCTGTGCTGCTGATCTCAATCGGGTACTTTTCAAGATGCATAGGCTGAAAAGTACAAACAAAATGCTAAAGCAAAAACTTATATCCCAAACCTAAAGGATTGGGTTTTACGGCCTGAAGGCAAATATTATAAAGTGAAAATAATTTTACAGAAAATATTGAAGAGCAAATCACAAGTCTCCAACAATACCGCAAATCACTGATTCACGAATGCGTGACCGGCAAACGGCGGATAACCGATGGGGATTTGCAGAACTGATATGGACAACAAACAAAAAATCGTTATTATTGCCGGGCCGAACGGTGCGGGCAAAACTACCTTTGCCGGAGAGTTTCTGGTCCAGGAAGCGGCATGTGCCGCCTTTGTTAATGCCGACCTGATCGCGCTGGGCCTTTCTCCTTTTACGCCGGAACGCGTAGCATTTAAGGCCGGACGATTGATGATCGAAGAAATCAAAGAATACATGTGCCGCCGGGAAAGCTTTGGTTTTGAAACGACCTTGAGTGGGCGTTATTATATTCATCTGCTCAAAGAATGGCGAGAAATCGGGTATCATATCAAACTCATTTTCCTCAGTCTGCCGGATGTGGAAATGGCGGTAGAACGGGTGCGGATTCGAGTTGCTCAAGGCGGCCACAATGTGTCTGAAAAGGTTATTCGCCGCCGTTTCTTCAGGGGGCGGCAAAATTTCCATAATATCTATAAAGAGTTGGTCGATGTCTGGTTGGAATATGACAACTCGGGAGAAAGCCCTTTGCTCATTGATAATGGAGAAAATTTTTATGAAAATAAATAAAAAAACAATCCTTGATCCGGATCTTGCCAGGGTTGAACGTGCGCTGTTGAGGGCTGCGGCCCGGGCGCGAAAAATAGCCAGGGATACCGATACACCGCTGGTTATTTATAAGGAAGGCCGAATCATTCTGCAACAAGTGGAAGAAACGATAATAGATTCCAAACCATAGAACCATGTTTGAAGGCCCCGAAAAAAAATTCCAATGCCATATTGCACAGTATCTCATCCAAGAGCACACGTATGCCGTGCTGGAGCAGGATGAGATTACGGATACTGAATACTATTTTGCCGGAGATCATCTGATCGCTTTTCTCAAGGCCACCCAAAAGCAAACCTTTGAAGCCCTGGAGCAAGATTACGGCACGGACGCTCGCGATGAGATTTTTAAGGCGTTGAAGGATGAATTGCGGGTTTTTCCCCTGTGGCTGATCATCCGGCATGGCCTCAAAGTGAGGGGGGTGGAATTTAAGCTCTATTATCCCAAACCCCGCTCCAGTGAAAGCGTTGTCAATCAGTATTACGAACAGAACCGTCTTTTCTTGAAACCGGAACTGGTCATCAAGGGCGGTAAACGGCTCGATTTGGGTTTTTTCCTGAACTGACCGTTGACGATCTCGGGCGGTTTGACGGAATCGGCATGGCAAAAGCCACGCTCATTCTGGCCGCGATCGAGCTGATGCGCCGGCGTATCAAACCCAAAGGCATCCGAATTGAAATACCGTCCGACCTGGTTCCCCATATCAGTCATTATGCAGCGCGCAAACAAGAGCATTTTATTTGCGCATCGGTGAACGGGGCCAATGAGATCATCAACATTCGCGTTGTTACCATTGGTCTGATTGACAGAACCCATGTCCATCCACGGGAAGTATTCGCCGATCCCCTTATCGATCGAGCTTCCGCAGTGATCGTGGCCCATAATCATCCCGCCGGACCCCTGCAGCCATCGGAACCGGACATCGAAACGACAAAAAGATTGAAACAGGCAGGAGAAATTACGGGTATTGGTCTGCTTGACCATATTATCTTCAATACCGGGGATTACTTCAGCTTTCTGGAAAACGGGATTATATTTTAGGGGGTTGCTTTTGTCTTGGGCTGCATTCTCGTCACCAGGACAGACACACAGGTTGCAACTTTTGAATTGACCATTCTCACTGTCTTTGCTATTTCAGCAAATAAATATCATACATCTATCTCTTACCCCAATCCTTGGCTTTGCAAAAAATTTTCGGGGGCGCCTGTTCATACCGAATCAACATCCAACGCCGCTTGGTTTATATCAAATCCTGGAAAAAAACAGACAAAATAATTGTAACGGAGAGTAAACGAAAATGTCGCGATCTTATGAAAAATTTATACCTTATACAATTGAAAGTCCGGATATTGTTAAAACGGATATCCTTGATCCCATAGAATACAAATATGAGTACAGAA
>JAFDHS010000153.1 GCA_019308655.1 Deltaproteobacteria bacterium | reverse complement strand
TAAACCACAAGTATTTATTTGATTTGCAGTACGGTATTGGTGCTGAAAAAAAATACGCAACTATAGTCACCGAAAAATTAATCAAATTATCTTTAAATAAAGAAGTTTCCCTGAAAGAAGTCTTGAAAACAATAAATACCTGGGATTGGGAATGGGTTTGGATAAAAAATATTTATGAAAAATTAAATAACAATCCAGACGAATCAATTCTCACCGATACACAAAAAGATAAAATTATTGCATGGTGTTATGACCAAATCTCAACTGTGGATTTCAAAACGGCAATAACGAAAACAGGACCTGGAAGTGTATCAATAAACTATAAAGAAACCATTCTTTGGTTTTTTTTCAAAAAGTTTAAGCTTATATTTTCTGAAGATATCCTGCTGGACATTCTGTTGTTTGGTTTCGAGGAAGATATTATCCCCTATCTTGAAGAGTGCCTTGATATTGATAAAATGACATCTCAAGTTTTGGAAAACATCTATAATGGAGACCTTAGTCGGGCAGTTTTAGAAAATCATTTGAAATTTTGTCAAAGGCACAAAATTAAAGATGTTATTGATTTTGCTTTGGATGAAATAGTTAAATCTGATAGCGATCTCAGATTTCTGGCCCTTGATCTCATCAGTGAATTATCAGATAGTTTGAATAGTTTATTGGAAAAACTTCCGGCCATTAACGGTGATTTTAAATGGAGTGTCGTTGACAAACTGGTTGAATCAAACAATTCAAAGATTGAGGCATATCTTAGCCAAATTTTTGAAAACGGAAATGAGAGTGAAAGGTATCGCGCTTCTCTTTATTTAATTAAGTTTCAGAAAATTGAAGCGATTCGTTTTTATATCGATAAGTTAAAAGAACAGGCAATATTTACAATAAATTTTTATTCCGACTCTCCACTTGGATTTATTTCTGAAATCAAAGCAATTCCCCTTTTATTGGATTTGTTTAAATATAATCTTAAAAACACTATTAAAACAGAAGGTAGAGATGGATTCAATACAATAGAAAGACTGGTTGAGAACGCCCTGACAACAATTGCCTTGAATGAAGATAAGAATTTTGTGATTGTTAAAGAGGCTGTTGAATCCTTTATTAAAGCGAATATAGATGAATATGAAAGCGTGAAATATTTATACAGTCTAATAGAAAAACTTGAAATGCAATATTTTATCAATAAGAGCAAAGATGTTCGAATTGAGGATGCTATAATCAAGGTGCGACAATTAGTCTAAAAAACTGTAATCGAAATTAAACTACTTTTTTTGTAAAATTTTCAACAAGAAAAATACACCGGTCGAGCCGGTGATTTTCAGTGTTATGGACAATAGCCAATAGGGTATGAACTATCAATTGCCAACTGCGGAATAGTTTTTTTAGAGTATAGATATTGAAAGTTTAGGTTGAGTGAAACGCTTATACCGTAACTATGGGGTTTAAATTGCTATTAATGTTTTTTGTTATTATGGATAAATAAGGTTTTTGAATGAAGGTTTTTTTAAATAATGCAGGGAATGGCGACTGTATATTAATTCAAACTGACTCAACAAACATTCTTGTGGATGGAAGAACCGCTGCCTCATTCAGAAGCTGGCACAAAAATATACAAAATATCAAAAAACTTGATGCGGTATTTATAACTCATATTGATGATGATCATGTTAACGGAATAATTAAATTTATTGAAGAAAATGATACATCAAAAGATATAGTTAATATCGGGAACGTATTTTTTAATGGAGCTAAACAGATACTTGGTTTAGGAATTCCGGGGACACCTTACTTATCTTTCTTTTTGGGGATTCCGCGTTGTAATTGTTTTTCTTGAAATACGCTAAAATATAACGATAATTCTTGTTTCGTAATTGTTTTTCCGGAGGAAGCCATGGCTGAAAACGATCATGAAAGATTGGGGTCAAACCTTGACTTGTGATTAATAAAAAAGCTTCCATCTAAAAATGACAACTCCAATTTTAACCTACTGCGCATACTATCCGGGGTCATATCCGGGTAGAGTAGAGGACAGGCCATTCGGCCTATCCTCCCTCATCAAACCGTACATGCGGTTTTCCCGCATACGGCTTTCCGATGTTATTCATCGTAATGCATGCACCGTTGCCCATCTCGCTGTAGTCGGCACTTTATAAAGTCCAAAAGGTCTTCGACTTGAGTGCTTCCTCCAGTTCTGCCAAAAAGGCATCTTTCCCTTCATTTCCCTCAATATCCTCAAAGGTAACTCCATCCACTCCAGCACTACACGAACAAGGTACCATGCATGATTGAGAATATCCGCACGGTAAACCTTGTCATATAAGGAATAGAAACGAAAGGTGGGTTCTTGATTGGCCTTACGATACAGCTTCCTCTGTAGTGTCCTGATACTTGAAGGGGTTAATAGCATCACGGCAATCCCCATATCCTCCACTCTTTGGTTGCATTAACAAAGCAGGGCCCCTTCCCTTGAGAAAGGTTATGTTGTCCTTTTCCCTCTAACGGTACTATGAGCCCCTCCGACTTCCAATTCAGCCCACTGAGATTTCGTTTCCTTATACTCACTGGTTTATGACTCTCTATCATTTCCGAATTGGATCTCCAGCACTGGGCTGATTATCTTCCATTGCATGCCACCCTTGCTACCCCGGTAAATCTCCCCGCACCTTTCCGTTTTCATTACAGAGAACATCGGCCTTCCCCTTATGACCACAGGGTCGGCATTTACAAGTAAGTAACGAGGCTACATATAGGTTCACTTGCGTTGCGGCCTGCAATTTTGCCAATTGGGAACTTACGACCCTCGGTTGCCCGAACGCCGCTCCCTTGAGCTACCAAGGTGAACGGATAATTCCTTGGACGGGACTTTAACCCGTTAGACAATCAGCTATTACTGCGAACGGTCAAACCTTGATTTGTGACTTTGGAAAAGTCTTTAATCAAAAATCAAGGTTTGAGCCCAAGCCCCACATTAAATATCATAAAGGCAAATAGTACTTCATGGCATTTGTTTTTGTTAGTTGAAATTAACTCTCATTTCTTAAACCATGGGAAAGAATTGCAAAAGTACCCACAAATTCAAATGGAATAAAATAATAGACCATCATGGAAAAAATTATCACTATTCATATAGAAAAATTACCGGAAGGGGTCTATCTGGCTACTTCCGACGATCTACAAGGATTGGTAGCTCAAGGTCGGACAGTCACAGAAGCGTTGGAGATCGCCAGGGATGTGGCCCGTAAATTAATCGAGGCACGGACGGAACGATCCAGCGACATGCCCGAGGGCTTGGTTGGCAAAACATTGGCTATTTGGTTTAAACACCGAGAATTAGATTTTTGCGAGGCACAACCTCCAAAAAAATGCCTTTCCCGGCAATGGTCAAATGTCGTCAGAGCAGGAAAAAATCCGTAAACTTGAAACCGAGGTGAAACGCTTGTAAATGGATCGGGGAAATCTTAGAAGGGGAAAATAAAAAAAGCCGTTTCCGGAACCATCAATTCCATAATCAGCTTTATTAAAATAACGTAAAATTTGATTTTATTGGCGTCCCCAAGGGGATTCGAACCCCTGTTGCCGGCGTCCTGGACCAGGCTAGACGATGGGGACGCAATGTTTTTTTATGGGCCGTGTTGGGCTCGAACCAACGACTCTCTGCTTAAAAGGCAGATACTCTACCGACTGAGTTAACGGCCCCGCTTAACGCTTAAAAACAAAGACCTTATAACTCCTTACTCTGTTTATGTCAACAAGAATAATCATAAAAATGTAAAAAAGATTATTTTTAAAAGATCGGCAAAACCATTTCGGGATAAATAACAAAATAAAATGTTTTGGTCAAGCCATATTATTTCTTCCAGAATTCCGGCACAAGAAGGATTATCATCGTATACACCTCAAGCCTGCCCAAAAGCATACACCACGCCAGAAGCCATTTGCCGAGTTCCGGTATCTCGGCATAGTTTTTTACAGGCCCTACCAGTCCGAACCCCGGCCCGATGTTTCCAATACAGGATGCAACAGCTGTAAGGGATGTCACAAAATCCACCCCCATGCCGGAAAGCAGAACGGAACCCAAAACAAAAAGGCCGATGTACAGAGCCAGGAAACCTAAAATGCTTCTCATTATTTCATCAGAGACAGGTTTCCCTCCGATTTTGATATGGGTAACCGAACGGGGGTGAATCAGAGAGAAGAGCTCTTTGTAGCAAAATTTAAAGCAGAGCAACAGACGGATACACTTCATCCCTCCTCCCGTGGAACCTGCGGAAGCGCCTAAAAACATGCAGAAAAAAATGATAACCTTAGACATGGGAGGCCACATTTCATAATCCGCCGTGGCAAAACCCGTAGTCGTAACAATGGAAACCACCTGAACAATGGAAACCACCTGAAAAGAACCGTAGCGAAGCGCCGGACCTATTTTTTCATATACGCTGCCGTAAAGATTAAAGCTCACTCCAAGGGTCAACAGAATAATGATGCCAAGAAAAAAACGGCACTCCGAATCCTGCCAGAAAGCAAGGGTTTTTCCTTTGAGCATCTGATAGTGAAGAGAAAAATTTATACCTGCAAGCAGCATGAATACGATGACGATAATATCGAAATAAGCGCTGTCGTAATGGGCTAATGATGCATTTTTTGTTGAGAATCCACCGGTCGGCATAGTTGTGAATGCATGACACACGGCATCAAAAAGATTCATACCGCCGGCCATGAGAAGCAATATCTCTACAAGGGAAAAGACCGCATAAACCTTCCAGAGAATCTTTGCGGTGTCCCGGATTCGAGGTTTCAGCTTGTCAGGGACGGGGCTCGGTACTTCCGCTTTGTAAAGCTGCATGCCGCCCACCCCCAAAAAGGGAAGAATGGCCACCGACAATACGATGATTCCCATCCCGCCAAGCCATTGAATAAGGCTTCGCCAGAAAAGCAGGCCTTTTGATGTCCCTTCAATATCCGTTAAAACCGATGCACCGGTCGTCGTAAAACCTGAAACGGATTCAAAAAAGGAATCCGCAAAAGCAGGGAATATACCTCCAAAATAAAAAGGAAGTGCGCTGAACAGACCGATGACGGTCCACCCAATCGCCACAATCGCCATGCCTTCACGCTGGCTGATATACTCCGTTTCAGGGGTTCTGAAACACACATAAAGGAATACCCCAACCGCCATTGTTACGCCCATGGACTTTAAAATGGGAACAACACTCTGATCATGATAATAAAGCCCGACAAGAAGCGGGAAGATCATGACCAGTCCCATAAATATGGACAATACTCCGATAATATTGATAATATAACGCCAGCGCACTTAAAAGAACTCCAGTTTTACGGCCAGAATTTTTTCAACCTTGGAAATAGCCTGTTTCACTGCAAAGATGATAACCCGGTCATCCGGCTCAATAACGCTGTCACCGGAAGGAATAATGATATCCTCTTTGCGCATTATAGCGATAAGAAGCGCTCCCTTTGGAAAGGAAATCTCCTTTAAAGGCTTGCCGACGATGTCTGATGTAGGCAGGGCCACTGCTTCCATAACTTCAGCCTGTTCTCCTTTGATCGATATGGCCGAAAGGACCTTACCTTTTCGTATATGCTGCAAAATACTGTTGATTGCCGAAAGTCTCGGGCTTACCACCTGCTCTATTCCGATCATCGGCATCAAGGGAAAATAACTGAATTTATTGATCTTTGTTATTGTTTTTTTCGCTCCCATGCGTTTGGCAAGAAGAGAAGCCAAAACATTGGTCTCCTCATCATTGGTCAGGGTAACCACAACATCCATATCCCGAATATTCTCTTCGAGCAGGAGGTTCTGGTCCGACCCGTCTCCATGAAGAATAACAGCCTTGTTCATTGTGTCCGCCAGCTTGGCGCATCGCTTGGAGTCCTTTTCAATAATTTTCGTATTGATCGATTTTTTTTCAAGCAAAGCGGCCAACCTGAACCCTATGCGTCCTCCTCCGATAATAAGGACCCGACGCAGCGGCTGTGCATGTTTATCAAAAACTCTCAGCACATCTTCAAGTCCTTCTTTTTCACAGACAAAATAAACAAGATCGCCGGGAATCAGTCTGTCGTCTCCTCTTGGAATAATAAGCTCCTCATCCCGAACGATGGCAGTAATAAGCGCTCTTTGTTTACCCACCATTGAAGGAAAATCAGAAAGACGAACACCCGCCAGAGGGGTATCCTCGTCCAAAGATATCCCGATCAATTTAACACGGCCGTCTGCAAACTCTCCCACATCGACGGCCCCGGGCACACTCATCAGCCTGTCAATGGTCTTAACCACCTCAATCTCCGGGTTGATTACCGTATCAGCCTGTCAATGGTCTTAACCACCTCAATCTCCGGGTTGATTACCGTATTGATGTGGGGTGCATGCTCACGAAACGTATCATGATACATATCAAAATCGGCATCCCGGACACGGGCCAGTTTCATTGTTGCCGGAGAAAGGATGTCGGCAACAAGACATGCCACCAGATTGGTTTCATCACTGTTGGTTACGGCAAGGAATATATCAGCCCCCTTGATGCCGGCATCATTCATAACGACGGGACTGCTCCCGGAGCCGTTTATCACCTGAACATCTATACTGTCGGACACACGACGTATAGCGTCCGGGTCTTTGTCAATCAGCACCACGTCTTTGTTTTCATAGGATAGACGGCTTGCAATGTGGAAACCGACCTCTCCTGCCCCTACAATTACGATTTTCA
>JAFDHS010000152.1 GCA_019308655.1 Deltaproteobacteria bacterium | reverse complement strand
ACATCACCGCTTAACGCACCCAGGTCGCCGATGTGGTTTGCGATACGTTCAAGTTCCAGGGCAATGGTCCGGATAATATGCGCACCTGCATCTATCCGGCTGGATGAAAGTGCTTCAACGGCTTGTGACAGACAGAGACCATAACCGACGGCGGTATCTCCGGCAATGCCTTCGACAATAATCGGCCGGCGTTTTGTATGGGCATTTAACAGAAGATTTTCTACGCCCCGATGCTGGTATCCCAGTTGAATTTCAAGGTTCAGCACCCGTTCACCGATGCAGTTAAAGCGAAAATGTCCGGGTTCGATGACGCCCGCATGGACTGGTCCCACAGCCACTTCGTGGATTTCCTCACCATCCACGGCATAGTAATCATAATTTCCAGGAATATCCCGGGTATAGTCATTCCCGAAAACATCCATTTTTTTCAGGTAGTTGGCATGATATCGAACCATTTTAAGCCATGGATGGCCTTCCGGGCGGATACCGAACTGCTCGGCAATCTCCCGCTCAAACATGTGGAACGGCTCGCACTGACTGGTCATTGACGGATAGACTTCAGGTGCGTCACAAGATGCTACCTGGAGTTTATCGTCTCTGAGAACGGCCATCAGTTTAATGCTGTCTTTGTCCGAAAAAGCAAAATAATGGACAACCTGTCCGCCGATCCTGACGATACTCAGTGCATCCCGGTAAAAATCATCAAAAGAAAGATGGGGAATCCGTTGTCTGCTTAATACTTCACCGTTTGAAATCTGTAAAAAATCCGTTTTCATCAAATCCCTCCACCGATGGAAGTAATCGCATCAATAATCGTCCGGTACAAGGTATCCGGCATCCAGAAAGACAAAACAACCGATGTCAGAAGAAGAGCATACTGGGGCCAGAGCATTCTGTTTGTTACATGCAATCGATGCTTTGCTTTTGCATCATCAAAGGAAATTTTCATGACCTGGTTTGCAAACCCGGCAAAAATCACACAGATACTCACCATAAAAATCACCGCCCCTGCATAGCGGCCGCTTCGGAACGCAGCGATAATAATAAACAGCTCTCCGATAAACATTCCAAAAGGAGGAAAACCGGAAATGGCAACAAAACCACCGAAAAAAGCGACAAAAGTTTTGGGCATACGCCTCACCAGTTCTCCGATATTTTGAATGATCTTACATCCGAAACCCAGCAAAATATTGCCCGAGGTTAAAAACAGAGATGATTTGATAAGGCTGTGATGAATCAGGCAGATCATCGCACCATAAACACCGATGCCGCCGACTCCGGTTCCGAATGCAATAATTCCCATGTTTTCAATACTCGAGTACGCCAGAAGTCTTTTGTATTCGGTTTGTTTGAGAATATAAGTTGCTGCCGCTAAAATCGAAATCAACCCGAAGATCATGAGAATAGTACCGGAAAAATCCCCCAGGCCTGCGGCATACATGATTTTATTGGTTTTGAATATTCCAAGGTACGCACAATTGAGCAGTACGCCGGACAAAAGAGCTGATGCCGGACTGGGCGCTTCACTGTGAGCGTCCGGCAGCCAGGTATGCATGGGAGCCAGGCCCATCTTCGTGCCGTATCCTACAACGATGAAGACAAAACCGGCCTTAAGCCATTTGGGGTCTATGCTTTTTGCAACCGCTGTCAGCCCTGAAAACGAGACCGGAGCATCAACATTTCCGGCATCCATACCGACGGTAATCAGGACCGAACCCAGCAGGGCCATTGCAATACCCACCGAGCAGATAAGTACGTATTTCCAGGTGGCTTCGAGGGATTCCGCCGTTCCGTATGTGTAAATGAGCGGTGCGCTGGCCAGTGTCGTTGCTTCAATGGCAATCCACATGACCATGATATGGTCGGAAAGGGTGACCATGGTCATGGTGGACAAAAACAGCAGCATTGAACCTGTGAAAATGTTTTCCGACTGAATTTCGGCTAATTTCAGATACGCTGTCGAGTAAATGGAAATCAGAAAAAACAGCAGTGATATGACGATAAGCGACAGCAGGCCTTCCGGTGTTACTGCAAAGTAGGCCGCAAGCATCGCAGCCGGTCTCTGAATCCACAATGAAATAGACAATAACAGATGAATAACACCCGTTATCACCAAGAGCCTGCGTCCTGCCGTCCGGGGAAGGAAAAATGCAATCAGACCCATAATAAAAGGGATCAGAATAATGATTTCAACCATGATACAATTACCTATTCCTTTAATGTTCGTAACAATGCCGTGTCCATATTATCAAAGGTTTTCTTGATATTCTGAAGAATGACGGCCATAATCATAACCGCAGCCAGCACATCAAGAAGTATTCCGAATTCAACGATATGGAGGGCACGTACCGAGAAGGTTGTTCCCACAAGATAGATCCCGTTTTCCATCATGATATAGCCCAGTACCATTGCAATGGCGTTTCGTCTGGCGATCAAAAGGAACATTCCGGCAACCAGAAGGGTAATGGTGGTAGGCAGCAGCAATGCACTTGTATTTATGGACGGGACAACAAATTTTCGGCTGACAAATGCTACGGCAACGATTAATACAAGACCGATCAGTATGGAGGCATTGTATCCGATGATCGGTTGGACCTGACGTCGGATAGCAACTTTTTTTATGGCCAGGTAAATGCACAATGGAATAACGACCCCACGGATTGCCATGGTAACCAGTGTGAAAACAATTCCACCGGTAGACATGTCGTGCCCCATAAACAGCGGGACAATGGATACAATGATTCCCTGAAAAGCCAGCACTTTTATAAGACCCGGTAAAAGGCTGGAACCAAATGAAAATAAAATCGACAGGAGCACAAGGGACAATATGGTGTCAAGCGGTTCTATCATTTGATAAACTCCATGGTGATAATGGTTGCAAAAAAGGCCAGGACAAAAGAACTCAGAACGAATCTGGGCACCATATCCATTCTGAATCGTGCCATGACGGATTCCGTGATTCCCACGACCACATAGACAAGCATGAGAGAGCCGGCAAACAAGCACAGATTCACAGCGGGATGTCCCATTTCAACCGGACAGATCAATCGGGCAAGAAGGGTTGCGTAGAAAAAAAGCTTGTAAAACGACCCCAACTCGATGAACCCAAGATCCGGGCCGCTGTGATCCAGGACCATCACTTCATGGATCATGGTCAATTCAAGATGGGTGGCCGGATCATCCACCGGTACCCGGGAATTTTCCGTCAGCAGGATAATGAAAAGAGAAACAACAACAAACAACAGAGGTGATCCCGCGATATGCCAGAGGCCGGAAGGCTGATTTCCTGAAAAATAAGAGGCAAGCGTCAACTCGCCGGTCAGCTTATAAAGAAGCACAAGAATCATGAACATGGTGGCTTCACATATAATAGGAAAATATGCTTCTCTGGCTGCACCCATTCCTTCAAAGGGAGATGCCGTATCCATAGCGGCTGCGATGGTAAAAAAACGCCCCAGCCCAAACAGGTAAAAAATAAAGATAACGTCACCATTGAAGGAAATAATCGGTTGATGCCCGGCAATGGGAAGGAACATCAGAATCATTACTGCTGAACATAGAGAAATCATGGGGCCCAGCTTGAAAATAAAGGTCGTGCTGGTGCTGTACACTGACCCTTTTTGAAAAAGCTTGATCAGGGTATAATAATTAATTAACAGAGGCGGGCCTTTCTTTCCTCCGAAAAAGGCCTTGACCTTCAGGATGATTGCTGAAAAGAACGGCGCAAAAAGTATCGCC
>JAFDHS010000151.1 GCA_019308655.1 Deltaproteobacteria bacterium | reverse complement strand
CGTTAAACTGACATTGAGCAGGTCAGTTAAAAAGTTATTACAAATGCACTAATATATGATAGTTTAATTTAAAACCTACAGAGGTGCATAATGTACAGTATAGGACTCAACTCCATAAAAGGAACAGACTATCTCTATGACCACAATCACAGCCCAGCTCGATGATTCCAAAGCTGCCTTGCTTCAAGAGAAAGCTGAGAAGCTTGGAGTTTCACTGGATCAATTTGTCAAAGCGTCCATCGAGGACCTACCGGCACAGCCGGAGCCTGATTTTGAAGCGGCAATGCGGAAAGTGTTGGCTAAGAATGAAGAGCTTTACAAAAGGCTGGCCTGATGCGCTATCTTACTCTCGTTGAGGTACTTGATCTGCACGAGGCGCTTATCACCAGTACCGGCGGCGCATTGGGTTTTCGTGACATGGGGGCACTGGAATCCGCAGTCAGTCAACCTCGCCTTACCTTCGATCAAGCTGATCTCTAATTGACCTGCTCAATGTCAGTTTAAAAATAAAGATTAAAGATTTTACCCCAAAGGTTCGATAATGAATTTTAGGATGAACAGGATGAACCGGACAGGCGTGCCAAATGTAATCTTGACGTAAAAACGTTCTGGCATCATAAGGTGTCTTAAGTTAATTTTCATGCAAATAGAGCACCTTACTGATGATCTTTGCCTGAATGACTGTCAAAAACTTAATGAGAAACACATCGATACATCCTTTTTGATGGTTCATCTGCTCGTTCTTTATTTGTCAATTTTATCCGTACAAACTGAAAAAAATGAGTTTGGCAGGTGTTAAGTAGCTTCATGTTTCCATTCTAAATTGTAAATATCGAGGGAGATCCAAAGAATAATGGCTGTACATACCCATATTAAAATTTTGCTGGTCGAAGACTCTGTCACAATGCGTAAAATGGAACTTAAGATATTGAAGCAATTGGGCTTCGATAATATTCTGGAAGCCGTTGACGGTGACGCAGCCATTGATGCGATACAAACCGATAGCGGTATTCAGTTGATTATCAGCGACTGGGCCATGCCCAACAAGGACGGCTATGAACTTTTGACGTGGCTCAAAAGCCGGCCTGAGTTCAAGCACCTGCCCCTGATCATGGCCACCGGCCAGGGAGATAAGGAATACGTATCCAAAGCCCTGCAAGCAGGGGCTATCGGTGTTGTGGCCAAACCCTTTACCCCGGACGAACTCAATGCCAAGATCGAAGCCGCTTTCGGCATCGAACAGAAACCGGCCTCTACAAACAAAAAAAAGCCGCGGGTCAACGCCGAAGGTAAGGTAATGCTGAAAATCGCCCATATTCAGATCACCGATCACCTGACTTTGGGGATTATGAAAGACATGATTGAAAGAGGAAACCGGTCATCGGAATATTTTGATTTGGAAACCCTCTGCATGCCGGGCTGGAATCCGGTCCAATCCGCTCTCGAACAAGGTGACGTGGATGCGGCCTTTATCCTGGCACCGACCGCCATGGATCTTTTTAATTACGGTGTTCCCATCAAGCTGGTCATGTTTGCTCACCGCAACGGCAGCATTCTGGTTCGCAGCAAGGCCGAGGAGTACCGTAAGCCGTATCAACAGTTCTTTAAGCACAAAACCCTTCTGATACCCCATAAAATGTCCGTTCACAACATGCTGGCCCATATGTATTTTACCCAAATGGGACTCAAACCCGGATTGGCCGGCAAGGATGCCATCAATTTGAAATTCGATGTCGTACCCCCCGTCAAGATGCCGGAATTTTTAGCTGATAATATTGAAAGTTGCGGCTTTATAGTGGCCGAACCCATTGGTTCTCGGGCAATTGCAGCCGGTATTGCCGAACGGCAATTTCTATCCAGCGAAATATGGGACAACCATCCCTGTTGTGTAGCGGTATTCCGGGATGAATTTATCGCTGAGTATCCGGATGCGGTACAGGAATTTTGCAGCCTGTTGACCGATGCCGGCCGATTCATCACTCAAGAACCGGACCAGGCGGCTGAAATTGCCGTATCATTTTTGGACCCGGAGCAAAAGTTGGGGCTTAAAGTACCGGTTTTGAAAAAAATATTGACCGATCCCAAGGGAATCCGAACCGATAATCTCTTTCCGGTAATTGAGGACCTGGATGCCATTCAGCGCTATATGGTCAATGAAATGGGCATTGGACGGATGATTGATCTGGAGACATTTGTCGATATGCGTTTTGCGGATCACCTGCGACACGCACAACAGGAAGGCAGGCCCGATGATGTAAAGACCCAATCGAAAAAAGAAATCGATAACATTCATGCCTTGAAAACGAAAAGTGAGGCGGAAACAGCCGGCAGCACAACTCCTTTTTCAGCTTCGGAACCGGCCCGGGATATAGCTTCACGGCAGGGAAAATACCTGACCTTCAAAATTGCCGATGAAAGCTATGGAATCGGCATACTGGATGTTCGGGAAATCATCGGTATGGTCCCCATCCGTTCCATGCCTCAGACACCCGAATATATCAAAGGGGCCATTAATCTGCGCGGAAAAGTTATTCCAATAATCGACATGCGGCTGAAATTCGGAATCGAATCCGCCGACTATACGGATCGTACCTGTATCATTGTCGTAGAAGTTTCGGGGCCTTCCGGATCTACACAAATGGGTATCGTGGTTGACAAAGTTCTGGAAGTCACTGAAATCAAAGAAGACGAAATTCAGGATTCGCCCCAGTTTAACGGCAGCTTGACCACGGATTATATCTTGGGGATGGCCAAGAAAGGTGATTCGATCACGATCCTTTTGGATATTGATCGCGTTTTGCATACCGAAGACCGACTCTATCTGGCCAAGGTAGCGTAACCGGAGTCAGGGAATCGGCACGAATAAATCCGACCTGAACATGAGCGCTATCTGAGACACTTTATTTATGCCGACCTTACGGATTTGAAATCTCCTGCTAAATTAATTTCTTGCAACGACCATATCAATTCAGCCGTAATTTTGGCAACAGATAAAAGCATATTATGGTATGGCCGAAATTATGACCCGGCCCATCTTGACGTAAAAAACCTTATGGCGTTATAAGGGAGGCTGAAAACAGTGGAACAAAAAAGCAGGTCACAGATTAAAAGAGAGATGCAGGAGCTGCAGAAGCTGGGCGAACAGCTTGTTGAGCTTTCAAATGAACAGATCTCCGGTATGACAATACCTCAGGAGATTTGCGAGGCTGTCCTCTTTGCCAAAACCCTCACCAAACACGGGGCAAAACACAGACAATTGCAGTATATCGGATCTCTCATGCGTCATGTTGATCCGGAGCCGATCCGAGAGGCGCTCAGAGATGTCGTTGAAGGAAAAAAACTCGAGGCATTGGCATTTAAGCAGGTTGAGCAGTGGCGTGATGAGATCGTCGAAGGAAATGACGAACGTACAGAGAAGATTTTAAATCTGTATCAAGGCGTTGTTGACAGGCAGAAGCTGCTCCGGCTTGTACGCAACGTCAGAAAAGAAAGCAAGACGGATAAGGGGCGCAAATCTTCAAAAACCCTTTTTCGGTATCTGAGAGAACTTAGTACATAGCGGCATAAATACGTACCTGGTTCTGAAAATAATATTCGGCTGAATTCAGCAAATATTCCGAACAAAAACCAGCAATGCAATTGTCAATGCAATTGTGCCGCTATGTACTTAGGGACTCAGCAAAAAGCTAACCGGACATCACTGAAAGAGAACCACCTTTTTTCAACACTTATTTTGAAACCGACTCGGAAAACCGAATCGAAGGGGATCGGTTCAACCTTCGATTTGTGCATCATTTTTAGATGTGTATGGATGGATCGTGACCCAAATGAATGACACCTTTTGCGCCACGATCCTCGGCTCTACAACAGGCCTTCGTTCTGGAGCGTGGTTACAATGGTATTTACTGATTTGGCGCGATTCATTGTGTAAAAATGAAGTCCTTGAACACCGTTTTTCAGTAAATCTCTGCATTGTTGGGTGGCAAAATCAATACCGAATTGGACAACGCCCGCTTTATCACCGGCCGGTATTTGTGCCAGGCCCTTCTGAACGTCATCCGTAATGGCCGATCCGCATGCATCTGAGAGTATTTCCATTAATTTAAGGGAATAAATCGGCATGATACCGGGAATAATGGGCACGGTCACCCCGATTGCTCTGCAACGGTCGACAAAATTATAAAAGAACCGGTTGTCATAAAAATACTGAGCAACAATGTAATCCGCACCGTTGTCTTGTTTCAGCTTAACGTATTCAATGTCCTTTTCCAGGCTCTCGGCTTCAGTATGCCCTTCGGGATACCCGGCCGCACCCAGACAAAAATCATAACGGTCCCTGATAAAAGCCACCAAATCCGAAGCATGCGCCATTGCCTCCGGATGCGGATCAAACGCAACATCACCTTGGGGTTCATCCCCTCGAATAACAAAAACGGTTTCAATCCCCTGATTTTTGAATTTATCCAAAACAGTTGTCAACGCATCAGGACCCAGACCGACGCCGGCAATGTATGCCACAACATCGATACCTCTTTCATTTTTGAGTTTATCAATCAGTTGAAAAGATCCATCACGGGTTGTTCCCCCGGCACCGAAAGTAACCGACATATAGTCATGTTTGGTTTTTGACAGCACATCAAGGGTCTTTTCAAGATCATCAGCCGCTTTTTATCGGGTTTTTGGTTTTTTCGTTATAAAAGTCTGCTACCCGCATTGTTTGCCTCCATAAGCAAGTTTTTAATGTACTATGGATAAATTATTATTTAATCCACAATCTTTAATTTAAAAAAACAGTGCCAACAAGTTTTAAGCATATACCTATAACATTGATGTCAAACTTAGACAACAGGTAAATTTAACTCAGAGGAGGGAGCGGATCTTCATCCTTGACAAACAGAAAAGAGTGTATTGTATAAAGAGAAAATTACAATAGAAGTGCAAACTTGAACATCTTGAAACAACAGGAGATATGATGATAAAAATAGCGATTCCGGGACACAGAGACTTACACCTCGATCATCTTGTTTTGGATTATAACGGCACCCTTGCCTGTGACGGACAACTTATACCGGGAGTTAAAGAAAGCCTGAATACCCTGGCGGACAGACTTCAAATTCATATTGTAACGGCCGACACATTTGGAAAAGCAAAATCCCGGCTTGAAGGGGTCCCCTGCAAACTCTCAATTCTGCCTGCCGGCAGCCAGGATACCGCCAAACTTGAATACGTGAAA
>JAFDHS010000150.1 GCA_019308655.1 Deltaproteobacteria bacterium | reverse complement strand
AGTCATTTGGAAAATAGTTCAAACAATTTTTATAGCAATGGTCGGTTACATCATTGATTACCAATTTATACAGTTGATTTTTCATAATAAAAATGATCTTTTCTTTAATATTTCCTTAACATTGGTTCTCTATTTACGTTTGTTATTTAATACTTGAAGCAAACAAAATAAAAATTATGATTACAGAATTTTAATCTGATTTTTCAAACAAAGATTCCGGATTTGAGTAGTGATATTTGAGAAGCTATTTACCCCCATTCCTCAGATTTCACATCTCAATAGTTAAACTTTATGCATAGCACATCTCTCTTATGATAAAGAGAAAATCCCGGCAATAAAAAAAATGGATTATAGTTTAGGGCAGCAGGAAAAAACAAGCATGATTCCCCGATTTATTTGGTTTGTGATACTTACTTGAGTATAAGGATCTGAAATCAGGAGAAAGCGTTTGACTTTGGCTGGAATAATGGTTAAATTTTTATGTTTGATAACTAACGCCCAAGCAACCATTATTTTTCAACCCTATGGGTGTATGCACTGCGAGAGTACTGATAAGGGATTTATATTATGATAAAACTTGATTTTACCAAGATATCTTTTGCCCGCTATCGTTCAGGATTATGAAACCGGTGAGGTCTTAATGCTTGCTTTTATGAACGAAGAGGCATGGAAGGCATCCCTTTCTACAGGCAAAGCCACTTACTATAGCCGTTCAAGAAAAAAGTTGTGGGTTAAGGGTGAAACTTCCGGAAACGTTCAGCTTATAAAAGAAATCCGGTTCGATTGTGATGATGATACGGTTCTTTTGAAAGTTGAACAGATCGGCGGTGCGGCATGCCACCTCGGATATAAAAGCTGTTTTTTTAATAAAGTTGAAAAGGACGGTTCCGTAACGATTGTCGGAAAACCTGTTTTTGATCCCAAGGAGGTCTATAAAAAATGAGCGGCACATTAAAACTGGGTATTCCAAAGGGAAGCCTTCAAGATTCGACGATCGCCCTGTTCAAACGCGCGGGATGGAAAATAAATGTAAATGGAAGAAGTTATTTTCCGGATATCGACGATGATACCATTGAATGCGCATTATGCCGTGCTCAGGAGATGTCCATTAATGTAGAAAACGGTACGCTTGATGCCGGTCTGACCGGTAAGGACTGGATCGCTGAAAACAAATCCGAAATACATGTGGTGACGGATCTTGTTTATTCCAAGGTAAGCGCAAAACCCGCACGATGGGTCCTCGCCGTTGCCTACGACTCACCGGTAAAAAAACTTGAAGATCTTCAGGGAAAAACCATATCAACGGAACTGGTAGGCTTCACCAAAAGATATTTTGCCGAACGGGGTATTGATGTAAAGGTTGATTTTTCATGGGGTGCAACCGAGGCAAAGGTGGTTTCGGGATTGGCGGATGCCATTGTTGAAATCACAGAGACTGAAAGTACCATAAAAGCCCATGGCCTTCGAATCATACATGAATTGATGCAGACCCATACCCAGCTTATCGCCAACGTGGACGTCTGGAAAAATCCCGCCAAAAGGGAAAAAATCGAACAGATCGCACAGTTACTGAAAGGCGCTCTTCTGGCCGGAAAAATGGTCGGGCTTAAAATGAATGTTCCCGAATCAGGAATAGAAAAAATCGTATCTCTGCTTCCGAGTCTCCATGCACCGACAGTGGCTCACCTTTACCAATCGGATTGGCTTTCGGTAGAGACCGTTATCGATTCAGGTACGGTAAGGGATATTATCCCGGAACTGCTCAAGCATGGTGCGGAAGGCATCATAGAGTATCCACTTAACAAGATCGTATAAGAGAACAAGGAAAAAGGACTGCCGATTAAAAAATTTCCAGAAATGATATTCTTGAAATATATTCATAACATACCGAAAGTAACCTAAGGTTAAGGATTGTTGTTTTAGATTACTTTCAACCCAAGAATCCGGATTGGGGAAGTTATTTTATCGTCAACCCTGATTATTATGATAATAAAATCTGCTGAATTTGTAACCAGTGCCGTCAAGCCTTCCCAGTATCCTCCTCCCGAACTGCCGGAGATTGCTTTTGTAGGCCGTTCCAACGTTGGAAAGTCATCACTTATCAATACGCTCGTAAACCGTAAACGTTTGGTAAAAACCAGCTCTACACCCGGACGGACCCAGCTTATTAACTTTTTTAATATAAACGGGTCATTTTCATTTGTAGACCTGCCGGGTTACGGTTACGCAAAAGTTCCTGATCGGGTAAAAAAAGACTGGGCATTAATGATCGAGACATACCTTTCAAAAAGAGAAACGTTGAAAGGCGTTGTTCTGATCATGGATATCCGGCGTATTTCGGACCACAAGGATAAGGATCTGATCGACTGGCTTATTCATTTCAATATCCCGAAAATATTGGTTCTTACAAAGACGGACAAGCTTTCAAAAACCAAGGGGAAAAATCAGCATGACTTAATAGCCGAAACCCTTTTGGTGAACAGAAACGATATTCTACTCTTTTCCGCGAAAACCCGCATGGGGAAAAATCAGGTTTGGGAAGGGGTTGAGAGATTGATGAGGGGTGATGGGCTATAAGCTATAGGCTATGGGCTATGGAAAACGGTACTTCCTCGTTTCCATGCTCCTGTGTGGGAACGCATATCGGTGTGAATAGCAAGCAGAGGAGGCGATGGACATATCGCAAAACTTAAAAATTCGATAGTAAAAACAGGATATAAATTTGACAAACAACAATGATAAGTTTTCCGGCTTCAGGTCGGGATTTATAGCCATTGCCGGTGCTCCAAATGCCGGTAAATCCACTCTTTTAAACCGGATACTGGGTGAAAAAATATCCATCACCTCCAAAAAACCTCAAACTACCCGTAATCGTATATTAGGGGTTTTGAACCGGCCCTCCTCACAGCTTATTTTCATTGATACGCCAGGGATTCACAAGACAAAGGAAAGTGAAACCTTAAACGTCAGAATTGTGGATGCGGCCCTTTCAGGCATTGGAGATGCGGATATCATCCTTCTTGTGCTGGATGGGGCAAATCCGGACTTAAATTCCGAAAATTTTATCATAAAGAATCTTGAAAATCAAAAAAGGCCTGTCATTCTTGCCATTAACAAGGTCGATCTTGTAGAAAAATCCACGTTGCTTACCCTTATGGATAAATGGTCAAAGGCATATTCTTTTGATGATATCGTACCGATTTCCGCTATACATGGAATACAGGTTGAGGAGCTTCTGGGAATAATGGAGCCTCTGTTACCCATAGGTCCCCCTCTGTATCCCGAAGAAATGCTCACCGATTTACCTGAACGCTTTATTGCCGCAGAGATGATACGTGAAAAGGTTTTCCGCTTAACCGGCCAGGAAATTCCCTATGCCACAGCGGTTACGGTCGATACTTTCTCCGAAGAAAAGGCCGGTGCCCTTGTAAAGATTCATGCAACCATTCACATTGAACGGGATTCCCAGAAAGGAATCATTATTGGAAAGAAAGGCAGCAAACTCAAACAAATCGGTGAAGAGGCCAGAAAAGATATTGAACGGATGGTGGGCACCAAAGTATTTTTAAAGCTTTTTGTAAGGGTCCAGAAAAACTGGAGCCATGACACAAGGGCCCTGAGGAAATTTGGTTACTGATGATTGTTTCATTTCACCCCTGTTTTGAGGCAGACCAAAATATAATCTGCGCGGGCCGCAGCCCGAATCATACCGATCTTGCGGCCATAAAAGCGGCTGATGCTGTAATTCTGTCCCAGGGATGCTATGAATCTGTTTACAAAATGGCCCGTAATAACTGCCCGAATGTTTTCCCCAATTACGACGCAAAATTCAAATACCCGGGCAAAATCGGTCAGAGTCAACTCTTCAGCCAAATAAACGTTCCGGTTCCTGAAACTGAAATATTTCATAATACGGATGCCTTCTACACATCTTACGGCAAGGCACCCGGAAAACAACATTTCAAATTTCCCCTGGTATTCAAGTTTGACTGGGGAGACCAGGGAACCAATGTTTTTCTTATACACTCTCTTTCAGAGCTTGAGGGTCTGTTGGAAAAAGCCGGCCGATTTGAAAAAACCGGTCAAAAAGGATTTTTAATTCAGGAATATATTCCTGCACAAAACCGGTCATTACGAGTGGTTATCATCGCTCAAAAGATTGTCTCCTATTGGCGTGTCCAGAAAAATTCAGACACCTTTTGCTCCAATCTGGGACAAGGGGCGGTTATCGATGCCGATTCCGATCCTGAGCTGCAAGCCAAAGCAGCCTTGTCCGCAAAGAATTTTTGTAAAAAAACAGGGATCAACCTGGCAGGTTTTGATTTTTTGTTCTCATCTGATGCCGAAATCAA
>JAFDHS010000149.1 GCA_019308655.1 Deltaproteobacteria bacterium | reverse complement strand
CAGAAAAGGTTCCCCCTTATTCGCCACCGGCGCTTGGCGAATATCTCATGACCGGAAATGAAGATGTTCTGTTTTGGAGAGGTCGGAATTTTTGTGAAAAATATAATATAGATTGTAAGGCGGGTGAAAAGATTGTTCAGGTTATGCCTGAAGAAAAAAAACTGAAAACCGAAAACAATGAAATTGTTGATTTTGATTATCTGGTTATCGCCTCAGGTTCTTCGTTGTATGCCCCTGTGAAAGGCTCGGATAAAAAAGGCATTTATAATTTTAAGACACTCAGTGGCGCCGATGAAATAAGAAAGATTGCATCGGAGAATCAAAGTACCGGCGGAGGGATGCTTGACCGGCTTAAAAGATTAATCGGCAAAGAGAGTAAATGCAAAACAGCCGTAATTGTCGGCGGTGGATTTATCGGTGTTGAAATCGCTTTATGTCTTGCCAAAATCGGCATTAACCCCACTTTACTGAGCAGGAGGGGGTGGATAATTCCCCGTTTGCTGGATAAAGAAGCGGCAAAATTTGTTGAAAATGATCTTCGGGCCAAAGGAATTGAAGTCCTGCTCAATACGGAAGGTGATGAATTCGTCGGCAAGGAATATGTTGAAAGCCTTTTAACCACAGACGGAAAGGAAATAAAGGGGGATATTTATATCACCGCAACAGGCATTAAATCCAATATCGATTTTATCAAGGATACGGATATTGAATACGATCAGGGAATTATCGTAAATGAGAAACTGCAAACCCGGTATCCTTATATCAAATGAGAAACTGCAAACCCGGTATCCTTATATCTATGCATGCGGGGATGTTGCAGAAACTGTGGATCTTATCTCTGAACAAAGAAAAATTCATGGTTTGTATCCTGTTGCAATTGATCATGCCAAGACGGCAGCATATAATATTTTGGGCAGGGAAAGCGAATATCAAAGACAAATAAATATGAATTCGCTAAAGGGATTGAGCGGCAGACATGAAGGCGAAGAAATTAAGTATAAAGGTGAAAATGTTTTGCGGAAAATATATGTAAAGGATAACAAAATAACCGGCTTTGTGTTATTGGGAGACATATCGAATTCGGGGGTTTATTTATCCTTATTAAGAAAAAAAGTTGATATATCGAATTTTAAAGATCAACTTTTATCAAAGCATTTCAATCCCGGATTTTTAGCCGCTTAGCTGATTTTTTCGCTTACTCCGGGTTAGAAACCCATTGGATTTAAACAGGCTCTTAGAGGGGGGGAGGTATATAAATGATCGTTCCGGTTATTCTTTCCGGCGGTTCGGGAACAAGACTCTGGCCGCTTTCGCGTGAACTTTATCCCAAACAGTTGCTGCGTCTTGTCGGTGACAATACAATGCTTCAGGATACGCTTCTGCGCTTAAAGAATTTTGAAGGCCTGGGAGATCCCATTATTATTTGCAACGAGAATCATCGCTTTATGGTGGCGGAACAGCTTCGCACGATTCACCTCAAGCCTGCTTCAATCATTCTTGAACCCATAGGCCGAAATACCGCTCCGGCACTTGCGGTTGCTGCCTTAAACGCATTGTCTCATGACACGGACCCCGTGCTGCTTGTGCTTCCTGCAGATCACTTTATAAAAAACGTCCCGGCATTTCATGATGCCTTGAGGACGGGAGAGCATTTTGCACTGCGGAAATATCTCATCACTTTCGGAATTGTTCCTGATGCGCCGGAAACGGGTTATGGATATATCAAAAAAGGTCAAACCATTGGCGGCAAAGCTATTGATGCCGGTGAAAAAGTTTCCAACAGACAAGTGGAAGCCGTCAACATAGAGAAGTTTGTGGAAAAGCCGGACCTTGAAAAAGCAAAACAATATCTTGATTCCGGTAACTACTGTTGGAACAGCGGAATGTTTATGTTTAAAGCCTCCCTTGTAATCGATGAACTTAAAAAGTTTGTTCCGGATATTGTTGAGGCCTGTGAAAAATCTTTACAGGAAGGCAGGGAAGATCTGGACTTTTTCCGTCTTGATGCAAAATATTTTGAATCATGTCCCAGTGATTCCATCGACTATGCGCTCATGGAAAAGACGGATAGCGGTGCTATGGTGCCGTTGGAAGCCGGATGGAACGATTTGGGATCATGGGAGGCCCTGTGGCAGGTCGGGGAAAAGGACGAAAATGAAAATGTCGTTCACGGAGACGTACTTGTTCATGATGTAAAGAATTCCTATCTTCATGCCGACAACCGTATGATTGCTGCCGTTGGGCTTGAAGACCACATTGTTGTCGAAACATCGGATGCCGTTCTCATATCGCCGCGAAACAGAGTTCAGGATGTCAAACGCATTGTTGATAAATTAAAGGCGAACAAGAGGCCGGAAGCCCTTTCCCATAAAAAGGTTTACAGGCCATGGGGAACATCTGATAGTATTGATTCTTCAGATCGTTTCCAGGTTAAGCGTATCACGGTAAAGCCAGGGGCAAGGATCTCTTTGCAAAAACACTTTCACAGGGCTGAACACTGGATTGTTGTACGGGGTACCGCATTGGTAAAAAAGGGGGAGGAGAAATTCATACTCAAAGAGGATGAATCCATCTATATTCCCCTTGGTGTTACTCACCGGCTTGAAAATCCAGGTAAAATACCTTTAGAGCTTATTGAGGTCCGTTCGGGAAGTTTTTTGGGTGAAGAGGATATCGTTCGATCTGAAGATGATTACGGCAGGATAAAAAAAGTGTGAAGTGCCTAAAGTGATCTAAAGTGCCTAAAGTTGAGGTATTCTATCAATTTTATATAAAAAAGACGGAGCGAAGCGACTCCTTAACTTTAGCTCACTTCAAACTTTAGCTCACTTTTCCGGTAACAATCATGATTCGCAGATCCATAACGTTTGTATTTGTCGGGCCTGTTATCAGCAGGTCACCTGATTTTTTAAAAAAGTGATAAGCGTCATTGTTTAAAAGAAAATGCAACGGATCCATACCTTGTTTTCCGGCCCTCTTTAAGGTAACCGTATCGGCTATGGCCCCTGCGGCATCAGTAGGGCCGTCGGTACCGTCGGTACCGCCGCTGAGAACAACAATATTCTCATTTCCGGCAATATCGATTGCCGCCGTCAGTGCAAATTCCTGGTTTCGCCCGCCAAGCCCCTCTCCTCTGATGGTTACGGTGGTTTCACCACCGGAAAGAATACAGGCAGGGGAGGGGAGGGGATGGCCGGTTTTTAATATTTCTTTGGCGATGGCTGTGTGAACGTGAGCAACATGCCGTGTTTCACCTTCGATCATGGAAGACAGAACAAGGGTGTTGTACCCCAGACTTTCAGAAGTCTGCTTTGCCGCAAGGATCGCTTCCATATTGCTTCCGATAATCAAATTTTGTGTGTTTTTAAATGCAGGATTACCTTTTTTGGGCGTCTCCTGAATTTTTTTTGCAAATCCTTGTCTGATATGGTTTACAACGGTTTGGGGCAACCGCTTTGTAATGTCATATTTGTCAAGAATTTTTATGCAATCAGAGAAGGTGCTTGAATCCGGGACGGTGGGTCCTGAAGCAATGACGTCCAGATCGTCTCCCACTACATCCGAAAGGACAAGGGAGACAATAGCAGCCGGATATGCGGCCCGGGCAAGTCTTCCTCCCTTTATCATGGAGATATGCTTTCGCAGCGCATTGATCTCTTGAATGGCGGCACCGCAGGAAAGGAGGACCTTTATGGTCTCCTGTTTCTCTTTAAGGGTGATATCTTGAGTCGGAAGGGGAAGAAGAGCAGATCCTCCTCCTGAAATAAGACATAAAACAAGGTCATCCTTCCCGGCATGGTATGCCAGATCAAGAATGGCGCGGGCACCCTCTTGCCCGTTTAGGTCAGGCACAGGGTGTCCGGCCTCTATGAGTTTAACTTTGTCGAGTTCGGTTACATGCCCGTATTTTACATTAATGATGCCGGTGGTGATCCTCTCTCCGACAAGTTCCTCTATGGCGGCAGCCATGGGAGCTGCAGCTTTCCCCGCACCAATCACAAACAGGTTTTTAAATGTGGAAAGATCATACGTGTTATCACCGATAAGAAGTGAGTCTTTTTCAAGTCTGCAGTATCTTTTTATTGCGGCACCCGGTTCAACAGCCTGCAGGCCTTTATAAAAGATTTTAACGGCATCTTTTCGCATCCGGGCAAGCTTGTTGCTGCTGTTTAATTTATCCCTCATGATTTATATTTTATAATCAATAGATTCCGGGTGAAAGTGGAAGTAATTAAAAATAAAGAAATTTGAGTTTGGATTGGTTTCAATCGGGAGTTGTAATGCTAAAAGGTTTGGTCATTAGTATGAAGAATAGAGAGGAAGTTTTTACAAGGCCTATTCCTTTTTCTCCTCGACCTCTTGTTGGGTATCCGCAGCAACTTGTTGGGTATCCTCAACCACTTGTTGGGTTTCTATTACTTTTAGCGCCTTCTTTGATTTAGGCTTCTTTTTTTTCAGACAGACTTTATCTTTCCGAACAAAAGCACAGAGCTTGGGATTATAATACTCCTTGCAATTTAAGGGATTATAAAGCGGACATTCAGGATGTTTTTCTGACATAAATTTATTTCCCTTCAAGATGAATTTTTTATCTTAAATTTATTATTAAAAACATAATTTATCATAAAATATTAAATTTAACAAGATATTACCAATGAAGCCCATAAAATTAAAACAAGAAAAAGCATAAACGGCCATGGAATCGTTTTGACAATCAGTTTGATCCA
>JAFDHS010000148.1 GCA_019308655.1 Deltaproteobacteria bacterium | reverse complement strand
CGAGACCGTTTTATAGATGTAACCAAAGATTTTATGGCCTGATCCTGACCGAAAACCACATCTTTCAGGCGGTCTTCAAGTTTTGCAAGATTGGCTTTGTCGGAACTCGATACACTTTTGTTGGGTATTTTAGCCATACCGGCCACGATCTTTTCAATGTCCGAAGGGTGAATCTTCTTTCTGCGGGAAAAACCGGTCAGCCTTATAAAGGCTCCGGCTTCATCAATTACATCAATGGCCTTGTCCGGCAGATAGCGGTCATTAATATATTTGGCGGAAAGCTCAGCGGCTGCTTTAAGAGCGGTATCGGTATAGCTGATGCCGTGATGCTCTTCATAACGGGATTTAAGCCCTTTTAAAATTTGAACGGTTTGAGAAACAGACGGTTCCGCGACTTCGACCTTTTCAAACCGGCGGGACAAAGCACGGTCTTTCTCAAAATGATTTTTAAATTCTTCATATGTGGTCGAACCGATGCACCGCAACTCTCCTGTTGTCAGTACGGGTTTCAAAATATTGGAGGCATCCATGGAGCCGCTGCTTGTCGCCCCCGCCCCCACAATCGTATGAATCTCATCAATCAGCAGGATAACATTTTTTTCGTTTTTCAGTTCGGAAATAACATCTTTTAACCGCTGTTCAAAATCTCCACGAAATTTGGTACCGGCCAAAAGCGCACCAAGATCAAGGGAATAAACACGCGAATCTTTGAGAATTTCAGGCACATCTCCCTGATAAATTTTCTGGGCCAGCCCTTCCGCGATTGCCGTTTTCCCTACACCCGGTTCGCCCACGAAAACGGGATTGTTCTTACGCCTTCTGCAAAGTACCTGCATGGTCCGTTCCATTTCCGATTCCCGGCCGATCAACGGGTCTAAGTTACCTTGCGAAGCCATTTCAACAAGGTCGACCGTAAACATCTCAAGCGCTTTTCCTTTTTTCGTTTTTTCATTTTTTCCCGTTTTCAGCCCTTTTCCCTGGCTGGGGCCTTCAGCGGAATTACCGTGGGAAATATAGTTTAAAATATCAAGACGGGTAATTCCTTCCATCTTTAAAAAATACGCGGCATTGGAATCTTTTTCCTGAAGAATGGATGCCAGTATGTCTCCTACGGAAACCTGCACTTTTTCTGCGGAACGCGCGTGGTTAACCGCCCGCTGAATGGCTCTCTGGAACCCGGTTGTCTGCTGAATCACATAGTCACTATTTCCGGAAATACTTTCAAACCGCTCATCCAAAAAAATTTCAAGGGCCTTTTTGAGATTCTGAATATTCCCTCCACAGTTCTCAAGAATCTCAATTCCCTCACTGTCATGTAAAATGGCAAAAAAAACATGTTCGAGAGATACATACTCATGCCTTCTTTTTTTCGCCTCTCTGACGGCAAAACCTAATGTCGCGCTCAAATCTTTACTTATCATGGCTTTATTCTTCCTCCATGGTACACTTTAAAGGGAAACCTTTTTCCGCAGCAATAACATGAACGGTATTCAGTTTTGTTTCCGCCACTTCAAAAGTATATAGACCGCAAACCCCCAGCCCTTCCACATGGACTTTCAGCATAATTTTTGTCGCATCCTCAGCCGATTTGTTAAAAACGACACTAAGAATTTCAACAACAAAGTCCATGGTCGTATAGTCATCATTGTGAAGGAGCACCTTGTACATGGGAGGCTCCCTTAGTTCCTCTCCAGTTTCCGAAGTTACGCTTTCTTTTATTCCAGGGGTATGCAAATTCATTTAACTATCCTTAAGCAAAAAATACTTACAAGTTTCATATTGTCAACATGCATCCGTCAGTTCGGCACATCGTTCCTAAACATAAAAGCATACGGAACACGTCTTGTAAAGACCGGAGACCGCATGCCTCTTAGAACCTGTTTAAATGTGGAAAGACTATGGAAAATAATTCAACCATTTTTTTAACGCAGCCAACACTTTTTCCCTTTTTTCCATGTTGGTCATAAAGGGCGCTCTGGAAAGTTCCAACTGAATCCACGGCATTTCCACGGCGTGGTTCCTGACTATATAGCCGCCCTTAAAAGGTTTATTCAAAGAGACATTTCCGTTAAATTCTTCCGACATACACTTACCCAACAAATTCAGCCACTTGTCCGGACATGTCCCGTCACCGTTGCTCAAGCATATCCAGGGACGTTCAAGTCCCGCATCAGGGGCCACAGGCGGACCTTTTTCAGCCATGGTATGACAGTCAATACCCACAAAGACACTTGATGAAGCCAATTCCGTAAGCCTTGTATGATAAGGATAGTAATATTTTTTAAGAAGCATCTTTATTGTTTCTTCTGACGGGTATTTCTCATAAACCGGTTCATCCCAGCAGGTATGGGTTTTGATAACGCCGTCTTTGCGCCTGTCGTCCGGGCTTCGGTTCAGATCAACAATGGCGCGCGCCACCTTTGTCGATATATAATTTGCCACCTCGTCTTCTATGTCGTAAACTTCCGATGCACCTACATCACCATCCTTGATAATCTGTTGTTTATTCAGAATGCAGATGTTTTCAACTTCAGGCGGAATCCGGTCTCCGGCATGGGGAACTGAAATTAAAACAGGCATCTTGTTTTTCATAAGTATCATACCAGCTAACCTTTTATCAGCAGAAGGGATAAAAGCAGTGTTCGCTGAAGAAATTCACCTCGATGGACCGCTTCATTGGGCGTGTAAATATCCCGGCCCGGGGGAGCGAATCCGGCCAGCACCGGGGTGTCTGTCGGAATTTCTCCGGCAGGGGTCGGCAATAAGCTCGATTCCGTTCCAAAAGGAAGATTCCAGTCTTCGCAAAGAGTTTCTATCTTTTTTATCAGGGGTTGACTTGCCCCTGTTCGATTCAAGGGCGGACGATCCACCAATCTTTCCATAAGGACCTTGATCTCTTTGACAGAGTGACTGAACATTGCTCTGATCTGATGTTCAGCCAAATCAGCCTTTTTCGAATCCAGATAGGAGACACAGATGGTCGCATGAACCTTGTGCGGCAGCAATTTACTGTATCGTTCGGAACGAACGTCTTCAACCGATACCGATAATTTGTAAGCCGGCTTGCTGAGATTCTTTAAACCGGCGGCCTTCTGCAGAAACCAGGACAAGGCATCTTGCGCCCGCCGATGCCCGGAACGTAAAGGATCTCCTTCCACAACAAGGCGGTATTTTCGAATCCCCCTGTGCTGGTCAATGACTTTGCCGCCGAGATATCCGGTATTAAGGACAATCACCTGATTGGCGTAACGAGCGGCCTGACGCAGTAAGCCGCCGCTGTAACGCATATCATCGCCTTCATCGCAATAGGCAAACACACCGGCTTTGACTCTTCTTATTTTTTTAACAAAACGCAAGGCATCAAAGGTACGCAACAGGCTGGCAATACCCGCCCGGCTTGATGCGATACCTTCTCCGTAAAGCCATTCCGGATCACGGCGAAAAAGCATGGGATAAGCATCCTCATTGGTCGGGACATCAAGCGTTACCACAAAGAGTGGCCCTGTTTCAGGCCGGCCTTTGTCTGCCAGGTCCAGGCCGTACGGCCGTTGGTCAGATCATCCACACAGAAAAGACCCTGTTTTTGCAGGCGGTTGTCAAGCTTGCGGGCGGCTGAGTTCACGCCGACAGCGTCTCTTGTCCTGCTGGAAAGATTTGTCCACTTCCTTAGTTCATCTTCTGTCTTGTCGCGTTTTATTGTCAAAAAATCAAAAATAGCCTGGGAGGTTTTGCCCCCCTTACCTTTAACATTAACCGGAAC
>JAFDHS010000147.1 GCA_019308655.1 Deltaproteobacteria bacterium | reverse complement strand
CGGGTGCATATGCGCATAAGCTGTCCTCCTCATCGCTTTCCGTGTTATTATGGTATTGATTTTTCAACAAAAGGCGAACTGATTGCAGCAAAAAAATCCGTTGAAGAACTCAAAAGTTTTTTAGGTCTGGATTCCCTGCATTACCTCAGCCTTGAAGGCTTGCTTGAATCCACCGGCGTCAAGAATCCGGAAAACAATTTTTGTAAAGCCTGCTTTGACGGGTGTTATCCCGTGGATTTTGAAGAGGCCCCGAGCAAAGATTCCCTTGAAAGAAAAAAGTAAAGGATATTACAATGCGGGCAGTTTTAAATGTGAATCTGAATGAAATTGATGAGAGTTTGTTAAAAATTATAGAAGAATTACTATTAAAAAACGCGGAAGTGGTAATCAGGAAAGAATCCGTAAAGTTGGAGGAATACGATAAAAGCATACCTTTAGACAAGGTAATGGGAGCTTTTGAAAAAGCCGATTACAGCAATGAATTTCTGGAAGATTTGAAAGAAGGTCTTGAAACTTCGACAGTATATTCGGAAAAAGATGAAGATAACACCGTTAAAAAATCAGATAAAGAAATATCTTAAAGAACATCAGTTACCAGTATTGAATCCCCTTATGGGGCTTTAAACACAAGCTACCGGCTATGCCGGTGGTCATGGCTATACGTGGAGAATTATCATGCATTTAACCATTCCATTGAAACAAATGAGTGTCGAGGACAAGTTGCAGGCGATCGAAGAAATTTGGGCTGACCTCGCCGGCACACCAGAGAATATCCCTTCTCCGTCCTGGCACGCAGATGTCTTACGCGCTCGAGAACAACGGATCTCCGAGGGAACGTCACACTTTCTGGATATAGCAGAAGCCAAAAAAGCTGTTCGAGAACGACTCAAATGAGGGTCCAAGTCCTTGAGGAGGCAACCGCAGACTTAGCGGACGGGTTTCGTTTCTATGAACGACAGGCTGATGGGTTAGGCGACTACTTTCTTGATTCTCTGTGGTCCGATATTCACTCGTTGCGTCTGTATGGTGGCGTTCATGCCATCCACAACGGCTATCATCGCCTCCTTTCCAAGCGGTTTCCTTATGCAGTGTACTACCGTATTGAGGATGGTGTTGCCCGCGTCCGAGCCGTACTTGACTGCCGCCGGGATCCAAACCGAATATCGGAAAGGCTGGAATAATCAACGAAAAATCTTCAAGGCATCTTTCATGATGAACCTGTAAGGGCCGGCATTCCGGCAACGCAAACGGCATCAAAAGCATCCCTTTAGACAAGGTAATGGGAGCTTTTGAAAAAGCCGATTACAGCAAGGAATTTTTGGAAGATTTGAAAGAGGGTCTTGAAACTTCGACAGTATATTTGCCATCCGTCACATCTATTCGTTCAGACTTGACAGAAAATACAGAGCAATTTTTATAGTTGTAAATGGATTAACAGTTACAAATCATTATAAATAGCCAAAGCCTAACCCCTAATTTGAGGCCTCAAAAAATCACAAAATCCACAAAGGAAATCACTCTTTTTGCGCTTCTTGTGATTTTTTGCGGCTATTGAACGGGCATTATCCACCTGCCCCGGATTTTTCCTCTCCCCATATCATGGCTCTGAGTTGCGCTACTGTCGGTACACCATCAGGCAATTCATCGTCGGGGATATAGACCAGGTTCCGCTCCTCTTCCTCACATTCTTTGATCAGCTTGTCCCAGAGTTCTTCACGGGTAGGCATATTTTCAAACCGCCGCTCGGCTTCCCTGATGTATTCGGCTTCGTTGTAGTTGGGACCGATGCGTTTAATAATCTTGATGGCATAGCCCCAGACTTCAAAGCATTTATCGACACCCGATGATAATTTTTTCAAGACGGCCTGCAAGGTTTCCTTGATGGCATCAACAGGAAACAGCTTGATGTACTTGCCGAAAAACGCCGCCGGATTAAACCGGGTTTTAAAGCCGTTGATTTTGGCAAAGAGATCGTCAAAATCAAATTTTTTCTCTTCAACAGTCGGCTTAGCCGGAGCTTTTAAGATTTGTTGGTTTATATTAATAAAGGTATCGGGAGCGATTTCACCGGACATTTGAGGGGACATGAGCGTTTCATAGACGGGATGCCAGAGGAAAAAATAATGGATGGTTTTTCTGAAAATGCGCCGCTCGACCAGGCCCGGACGTTCAACTTCGATAAACCCTTTTTGCTCAAGTTTTTTGATCAACCGTCTGATTTGTCGGGTGGTACAATCGAGTTTAGCAGCCAGGGTGGTTTGTTTGGGATAACATTTCCCATCCATGAACGCATATTGGTTTAAGACCTGGAGCAGCTTTTTTTCGGTGACGGTCAGGATATCCGGAAAGTCGGGATTGTAGAGGATATTCAGATAATTCCCATCAAATGTCTGATAGGGAACGATTCTTTGTTGACGATTCCCGGAGGGATCGCTAAAGTATCGAGCAGTCATGTTGTCCTTATTCTGAGTAAGGTTGCATGATCAGAGCCTCGTTGGATGTTGGCGCATCCGGCGGGGCTTGCTTATTTGGAGCTGATCATGATTGAGTTGGCTTAACCATAATCTTTTGCGATGAAAATATCAAGGAGAAAAAGTGAGCAGGGAACAGTAAGCAGTGAGCAGGTTCCTGGTTTTTCTTCGTTCCCGTGCGCCAGCGTGGGAATGCATAATCATGTTGATGAAATCATTCAGATTATATCCAATCCCAAACTCGTAGGGGCAGGCCCCCGTGCCTGCCCTGTCAATAAAATAAACAGGCAACCTCATGCAATGGGGCAACCCCCCGTGATTGCCCCTACGGATGTTTTTCGTTTCTGCGCGCCTGTGTAGGAATGCATAAATCGGATTATTTTTAAACGATAGCAAAGTGTTAGCCTTTTTAGGTTGACAAAGTTTTTTAGTTTTAATACACATTATGTTTAAAAAGGCCAAACCTGTCGTGAGGCAGGGGGGGAAAGCTACGGGTCTTTTCTGAAAAAGACAGCCGGACGCATGAAAAATTATGCAATAAAAAAAGCCGGGCTGCCTTTTGGGTAGTTCGGCTTTTTTGATTTTATTACATTTTCAATGTGGGTTTAAAAAAAATTTAGAACATATTGTGCCCCAAAGCTCAAATCGTCGTCTGTTTCCACGATCTAACTTTTTCTAAGAGGTGTTTAAATTAAAATGTATAGATATATAAAAGCAAAAAAAATTATCTTTTTTTACGCCCTTTTTCAGATCATCTTATCATTTTTCTCATACAGAGCTTATTCTGCACCTACCCCCAGCATCCAATCGGCTACAATATCTAAAAATAGCATTTATGTTGGTGAAACAGTTACAGTCTCCATACAGGTTAAAAATACAAGTTCAGTGCATTACGCCGAACCCGGTTATATTTCAATTTCCTTCCCGAATCTTACAAATTTATCCGATTCCGATATGGTATCTTTTGATTTGGACACTAGCGGTTCCGAGCAAACATATGCCAAAAAACCGGGAGATAATAAGATTTGGGTAAAAAACAGCAAGGCATACACGTCTACATACTGCTCAATAGGACAAACAGAAAAAGATGCCAGTTGTTTAGCAGTCGAATTTGAGGATACATTGTGGGGGCTTGGCGAAACTAACACATTATCTGTCAATTTTACCCCCAATAGATCTGCGGTGGATGTCAAGCAAGTTGTCGCCTAAACCTTAAAAAAGATGCTCTCTTTTCATCACCATAAAAACATCGTTTCTGCCCGAAAAAGCTTTCCATGCTCTCCGACGGGTT
>JAFDHS010000146.1 GCA_019308655.1 Deltaproteobacteria bacterium | reverse complement strand
ACAAAGGATATAAAGATTATATTGTTGAGCTGGTGCGCCAGTTGAAAAAAGAAGGCCTGTCTTTTCGGCAGATAACCACCGAACTGAAAAACCGAGGATTGAAGACCCTTGCAGGGAAAGATAAGTGGAATCCGGGAACGATCAGCAAATGGGTATAAAGAAGAAAGGAAACAGAATGGTTACGATTACGGTAGAAATGACGGAATCGGAAGCAATGGCATTAGCTCAATTTTTGAAACGAGTCGGTTTTACTGACTTTCGTTCTAATGCAGTAAGCGAGGATGAGGCTTACACAATGATAGACGCATCTGAAAAGATAAGAAAAGAATTGGCAGAGGTTGGCTTTGCTCCGAGGTGAGGAGTCAATAAATCAAAGTTGACGATGCCCGTGCTGGGGCATCGTCCTGTGTGCTGAACTCATAACAAAAAAAGGTGAAAGTATGAAACAACACAAAATTAAACTTAGCATAGATCAAAATTTATGGGAATCATTTGTAAAAGCTTCGAGATATTATAAACAAAATGAATTCGATTACCTGGAGGAAGTTTTGAAAGCGAGTGTTTATTGCACTATTTATGACGGATTGGATTTAAAACTACCTGAGAGATTGCAAGAGCGACTGTAAAAAATAAAATATTGCAGATACTGCCCGGCAAGCCGACGCAACAGGAGGGCAGCCGGGCAGTATCCGCAATTTTAAAATAGGTGTGATGCATAGGTTTTTTGGAGGGAGGGGGTGGAACCCGACCGGAATAAACCGGTTTCTCTTGTATGGGTATAATATATTTTTTCCCTTTTGCTGAAAATGTTTTTAAGATCGGAAAAAAAAGAAGGTCAAGAAAAATACTCTTTTTTGTCAATTTGGAAAAGGAAGATTTTTCTTGACCTTCTTTTTTTGGAGATTATTTCATCATCAGAAAAAGGGAAAAAATGCGGCAGAACAAATTACCCTCCAGACCGTCCACCGGTCCGCCGAGGCTTTGCCCGGTTCCGGTGGACGGTTTGAAGGGTAATTTTTACCCCGATTTTGAGCGGTTTTTTTGCCCTGAATTTGAGGGGGTATTTTTGGAGCTCCCTTGGTATAGTATGCGAAATCGTGCAACAGTTTTTGTAGAGCCCTTATTTTACGCACCTTTCAGCGTTTGGGCAAATCGGGGCAAAATTGGATATTTTTGTCTCAATTTCGAGCGGTTTTTTTACCCTGATTTTGAGGGTATTTTTTCGGCGGTTTTAAAGGGCTTTTTTGGGTGGTTCAAAATAACCTTTAGGGAAAACATTTGAGAAAAGAATTTGACAGAACAATTTTAATTTGTGTAGTTTAAGGTGTAATTCATATTTGAGGTGACAAATGGCAAGGCCGAAAACGGGAAAAAAACGATATAATTTATATCTAACTGAGAATACAACGGAAATTGTAAAAGGGTATTTTGGGAAAGTCGGGATGCCTTTATCTTCGTTTGTCGATAATATTTTGAGAGAACTTGCTCAGGTGATCGAAGGTCAACCAAGTCCGTTATTTGATAAGCCGATATCTGAATTGACACTTAAGGAGTTTGGGGAATTAACAAAATATTGGATAGGTGAAATTGAGGATTTAGATAAAAAATAAAAGAAAAGCCTCTTTGAAGTTGTGGCGACTTCTTAGAGGCTTAAAAAATTTACCGAAGAGCTCCGGTTTTCTTACCGATTAGATTAATGTTATGACATTTTTCAAAGATGATCAAGCTCTTTCCGGTAATTGGAAGGGGTTTTTTTGTGCCTGAATTATTAAATAATACTATAATAGAACGCTTCAAAAATCAACGTATTTCTCAATACTTACACCGTAATTATAGATATAAAGATGATAAAAAAAAGGTAAGAACCATACGTCCTTTTAGAGTTGAAAATTGCCATCGATTAAAAGCTGGTCATGCTAATAATGTGCTTTTGAAAAAACGGCCGGAAGCGGTCCGGGCGCATTATTCATGTATTCAAACGTGCGGGTCGGTCTGGGCCTGTCCGGTCTGTTCTTCCATTATTACGGAAAGACGGTCCCAAGACTTAGAACAAGACATGAAAATTTGGCAAGAGAAAGACCCTTGCAATACCATTTTGATGGTGACCTTCACCACTCCCCACCATCAAGACCAGTCACTATCTGAAGTTCTCCAGATTCAAGACAAGACCATCCGGCGTATGAAAAATCAGAAACAGTCATCCCGGAAAACATACAAAGTTTATCAAACCATCATGGATGAAATAGGCTTTGTGGGTTCCGTAACGGGTCGAGATACGACGTTTGGTCAAAATGGGTGGCATCCCCATCGGCATGAGGCATATTTTACAGTAAAGGCCACATTAGAGGATTTAAAAAAGGTAAGAATAAATTTAACTGTGGCGTTTGCAAAGTCGTTTGTAAAGTGCGGGGGAACTATTAACGATTTGGGTGTTTTTTTTAAACGGGCGGTGGTGATTGACCAGGTCAACGAAAAGGATTTTCACCGGGTTTCTGGATACATCACGAAAGTTGACCATGCCCACTGGACGGTGGCCAAAGAGGTGACCAAAGGACTTTCCAAAACTGCCAAGAATGGCAATATTACCCCGTTTGGTATGCTGGCGGTGATTCGATCTGGTCATGAGCAAAGTGGTTTGTATTCATTCAAGTTCATGGAATTTGCAATGACTATGAAGGGTAAACGGTCGATATTTTACAGCAAGGGATTAAAACTGTTTTTGGGGACACATTGGAAAACCGATGAAGAAATTATGCAGGAAAATGATTCAATGTCCGATCTGTACGCCATTCTTGAAAATGGAGATTTCCAGCAGATTGTTGACCAGGAGCTTTTGGGTGAGGTTTTGACCTGGACGGAAAACAGAAGTCCGTCTGAATTTTACGAGGCTTTTAAGGCGCACCTTTTAGAAAAGAATTTACAAAAAACAGCGTAAAAAGGGGGAAAGCATGACAGGAAACGAAAAGTTTAGGCAAATATTTTTAGGTGAAGGTCAGATTTCGCTAACCGATAAGCTAATTAAAAATTTGGTTAAAAAGCAGGGGTGGCCCAAAAAAGACCTCATAAAATTTAAAAAAATGGGTTGTATGTATTCCCGGTCACGTAATTCAATTATTTTTCCGCCGGAATACTCGGGGGCTTAATTTGTTCAGAAGATTTTGACTGATTGCCGAATTTCTAAAGCCCTTCTAAAGGCCTCTTTGCAGTAATGCAGAGGGGCTTTTTTTATGTTTGTACTTATTTTACTTAACGTTTAGTCTAACGTTTAATAAATATTTATTGACATAGAAAAGAGGAGAAGTTATACTGTTGCCATATTTTATCTAACGTTTTTAACATCGTTTTAGCTAACGTATTATTAAATAGGGGTGAATATGAGCAGAACACCAGAACAGATTCTGGAAGATCGCCGGGAGGCCGAGCGTCGGCGCTTTCAGCGGTGGAAAGAAAAACAGGAGAAGTCCGGGAAGCGTCACATATCCGGCATGATATCAGCCGAAGCATATGATCTTTTGAGCAGGGAACGAGATATAACCGGGGCGTCCGTCTCTTCCATAGTGGAAAAAGCTTTGATTGGTTTCTATGGTAAATTGGCACCGGTTGCGGAAGTGAAACCGGAACAAGTTACATTAACTCTTCCTCTTGTGGAACCACAGCAAGAGGTTATTCCTGATTACCAGGACAAAGGATATAAAGATTATATTGTTGAGCTGGTGCGCCAGTTGAAAAAAGAAGGCCTGTCTTTTCGGCAGATAACCACCGAACTGAAAAACCGAGGATTGAAGACCCTTGCAG
>JAFDHS010000145.1 GCA_019308655.1 Deltaproteobacteria bacterium | reverse complement strand
TTCAATTTTACATTTGGTTATGATCCCCAGGCTCATGCCGTAGCGGAGGATGACCAGCCCTATTCCGAGGAACACGACTGGATAAAAACTCGCTATGCCGGGGTTTTTGTTTACCTGATCACCCTGATCAGTCAATGGCGGTGGCTGCAATTGGTGATGGGGTACTTTGGATCGGCCTATAAGATATTGATGGTTTTTGTTTTAATGGCGGCCAAAAATATCCGATCCCTGGAACAGTTGAAGAATGTGCGGCTGCGGGAGGGCGGAGTACTGCTGGGGCTACGAAAAATTCCCTGTAAACCGGTGGCTTGGGAATGGTTTTACAGGGTAGCCGACTGGGGAATATCGAGTGCCCTCAAATTGGATTATTTCCGATATCAAGTTTTTGCCGGAATGGTCGGAATATGGTTATGGTTTACGGACGGCCATCTCTTGCCATATACGGGAAAGGCGCGGGTTCACCAAGGATATAACACCCAGAGACGGATGCCTTCTCCCGGTCAGACCAATATGGTGACCTGCGACGGCAACGGACGCATAATCGATTTTGAAATTCAGGAGGGTAAAGGCGATCTGCGGGGTCATATCATTGCTTTGTCGGAAAAATGGTCTGGCGATCTTCCTGAATCTCCGGTTATGGTCTTCGATAGAGAAGGAAGCGGGGTTTCATTTTTTTCGGAACTAGTATTAAAGGATATTCCTTTTGTGACCTGGGAAAAGAATATCGACCGGAAAAAACTGGCGGCCATTGATGAAGAAAGCTTTAACGTGACTTTTAATCTCAACGGCAAGAAATATGGGGTTTTTGAAGGCGAAAAAGCTTTTACCTACAAACCGGAAGATGCGGATAAGAAACAACATGATTTTACCTTAAGGCGCATCTACCTCTGGAACAAAAGCAGTAATCGTAAAACTTGCGGACTGGCATGGACTGGAAATCGAGAGATGAGTACCGAAGAATGTGCCTGTGCGATACTGGGACGTTGGGGGGCTTCGGAAAACACTTTCAAGCATAGTAAAGAAAGGCATCCGTTGCATTACCATCCTGGTTTCAAGCTTAAAGAAAGCAAAAAACAGGAAATAAAAAATCCGGTAGTAAAGGAAAAAGAGAGCATTATCAAAAGGCTCAAAAAGCAGTTAGGCAAACTTTACAAAAAATTCGGAAAGGCAAAAGATGTTCTCAAAAAAGACGGAACCCCTCGGGAAAACAGCGTAAAGGAACAATTGAGAAAAGAAATCCAGGAAGAGGAAGTTCGCCTGACGAATCTACAAGAGGAAAAAAAACAATTGCCTGAAAAAGTAGATGTGTCGACCCTGGAAGATTACTCCTCTTTTAAACGTATTGATAACGAAGGGAAAAACTTGTTCGATTTCGTAACCGTATCTGTCTGGAATGCCCGGAAGAAAATGACCGATTGGTTACGGGATGACTACAAACATGAGAATGATTTGGTTGATCTGTTTTATGCGATTACCAATTGCCACGGATGGATAAAGAGCACAAAAAAAGAAGTAATCGTTCGTTTGGAACCTCTTCAGCAAAAAAGCAGACGCTTGGCTCAGGAAAGATTATGCAGAAAGCTAACCGGGTTGGGGGCAACTACACCAACAGGGAAATGGCTTAAAATTGAAGTCGCGGAGTCATTGATCTAAGAAATGTCCAAAAAAGTGCGGTGTTTCAGCATGAATTTACGAGGTCTGGATTTCTTTTCTTATGCTCTTTTCAAGTATGCTTTTAAGTCTCGATAATAGTTTTCATGAGGGCCAATCATGATTAACTCTAAATCATCTCCCGTAATACGATATGACAGAAGATATTGAAGGGTTTTAATCTTATATTTATGAATAAATATTCCCCTTAGATCTCCTTTTTTCTCATCACCTATAGCGGGGTCCTCTAAAATCTTTTTTATTTCTTGGTCTAATATTTGTTTTTCTTTTTTGGGGAGCTTTATTTTCATATTTGGCTACCCAAACTTGTATTCTGATTTTTCGCCCCTTTCTAATTCTTCCACCCCTATAAGTATTTCTTTAATGAGAGAATAGGGCAGGCCTGGATTTTCTTCAGCACACTTACCGATGCGTGCCCAGTGTTCGATTTGGCCCGTTATGGATCTATGGTCTATTCGACTATATTTCCTCGCCTCATTTACAAGATCTTCTGAAATTCTTACGGCAGTTGGCATTTGCATTTCCTTTTTCTTGAGTGTTATGAATTTTATATAAAATATACCATTTAATAGCAAAATGCAACTTTTTGGATTCAATCTGCGTCTTTCCCGAACTTTTCACAGCACTGGTTTCATAAACATACCGGTGATAGCACCGTAACCGTTCAGCATCATCCATCTCGCCAAATTCTCTGAGGCCGAAATCCAGGGAAAGAAAGTTGTTTTTATTGCAATTCTGAATATGATACCCCAGCGAGCTCCAGCGATACTCTTCAGGGCAGTTTATGATGCCGGCACGAATCGGATTCAGGTCGATGTAAGCCAGGCAGTTGAGTCAGAACAATTATTCTCCTGTCCCCATTTTACTTAAAAACGATCAAAAAAATACAGCCACCAGCCGGGTTTTTAGATGCTCCAGTTCAACAGGGATTTATCGTCCCTGTTGGGTTCTTGATTTATTGGTTTAATTTGGAACTGGCAATCCGATTAAGGCTTACGCCGGATTCAGCGGCCTGAATAGCAAGTTTTCGATGGACATCCGGTGGTATGCGGACCATAAACTTACCACTATAAGACCTACAAGCAATAGGTTCTGGAACTGTTTCCCCGGTTTTATGCATCTCCTTTACAACGTCAGCAACCAGTTTTCGAATGCCCTTCAGAGCAGCTTCCGGAGTAGGAGTCAGCCAACTTAAGCTCGGAAACTCCGTGCACAAACCCACGTATTCATTATCATCTTCAGACCAGGTTACACGGTATGTATAACGATCATTTTTTAGAACCATGGCCGACCTCCAACTTCTCAATAGCCAAAAGCACCTGTTTTACTTGGTATGCCTTGGCTTTTCCTTTATGATTTTGGATATTAATTCTTGGATCACCTTGCCAAGGGGTTTTGTAAATTCGATGGCTACTTGCATTTTGTCGAGGTTCCCCAAAGAAAGTTTCACAAACTTTGCATAAATCGGTAAATCTAACATTGTTGGGGTTTTGTTTCATTTGTGCCAATATGTCATCGATTCTTGCCATAATTATAATAGTATCATTATAGATATCATTGTCAAGTATCGATTCTGATTTTGGCAATAATTATTCTCCTGTCCCCATTTAGTACTCAGGCCCGAAGGTTTCAATATGAAATTTAATTGCCGATTTAACATCAGCCAACGCCGCTTCATATGTATTACCCTGACCAACGACAACCCCTTTCAGGCCTAAAGGATAGGCAACATAAGTGTCAGGATGTTTCTCAACAACTATCTTAAATTGTTTCATAAATTATATCTTAATTTTAAAGAATAATTCTCCTGTCCCCATTCTTTCCTACTGTCCCCATTCTTTCCTATTCTTTTTTTTTGTGCGTAGATTAGATTAGATTTCTCCAATGCGATTTTAATTTCATGAACTTGCTACTTAACTTTGGGGGTGATCATAACTTCGGCCGCTTTGATCCAGAACTTACGGTTTATTTAAAATAAGTTATACAAATTCAAATGGTTATTGATGTGTATAGTTGAACCATAATCTAAGTGGCCCATGTTATGACCAATCCCTTAACTTTTATACCATTATTATATCAGCCTCAATAAATAAAAGAAACACCATCAAGAATGAAATCATCCTTGATGGTGTTTCTTTCTTTAAAAATTTTTAATTGATTAAGTTTTTTAATTTTTCTCTAATATTGCGATTAATTTTTCTGTCATCCAAAAAATCAAGATGATCAACTCTTTTTTTGAGAACAATACATTCTTTACACTGACAATAATCTTCAACTTGAAAAAAATTATCATTTTTACAAATTGTTTTTAATTTCTCTCCTTTGACCCGTAACTCACCACTCTCCACCGTAAACAAGTGCTGAGCACCAGGTTCTAAGAATAAGGCTGAGGTAAGCGGTACCATACCATCGTTCGCTTGGAAAGGTCGATAAGACTCATCAATAAGTATATCATCATAACCATTTGGGATAATAGGCATAATTGCCAGGACTCGAGAAAAGGTAGATAAAGCTTTATGTGCCCCCGCAAGATTATATAAATCTAACCCTGGAATTTTCCCATCGAATTCGTTACCACCAAATGCGATTATTTTATCAAAATAAGATTCATTTTGGTTCAGCTCTAATAAATGAGTATAATTGGATAATAGAGGCGAGCAGTATTCAACTATAGTATTACGACATTGAAAATTTACATTCTGATTTACGAAATCTTTAGCAAATCTATTGACTATGAATTTTTCCAACATCTCAAAATGATTAGTTTCAGTATCGGATAACTATATATCATTTCCCCATTCCTGATTACTTCCTCCTAAATATGTAGAATACAAGACAGTTGTACCAGCACTATTTATTTTTGTCACAAAAGCATCTTCTAATCCCCGAAGATTAGAATACAATGCGTTAACGGTTGGAAAATCGTTTGATCTAGTAGTGCCGGTTACGTATGCATTTCCATTATTATCTACCGCTATTCCTACCCTACTACCTGAATTATTTTCCTCATTGCTGCCACCGAGATAAGTTGAATAATAAATATCTGAGCCATCAGATTTAAATTTTATCACAAACGCATCTAAAAACCCCCATAGTTCAGAGTAGATAGGATTCTTCGTCGGGAAATCATCAGAACTGGTATAACCTGTTACATAAATATTTTTATTTATCAGAGTCGAGAGCTATTCCCTTACCTGATTCAGTGCCTTTCCCGCCAAGATAAGTAGAAAAAATAAGGCTATCTCCTGCCGCGTTTATTTTTGTTACAAACCCATCTTTTCCTCCAAAAAGGTGTGGATATAGTGCATTCTTCGTCGGGAAATCATCAGAATAAGTATCTCCAGTGATATATATATTGCCGGAAGAATCTATTGCAATATCCTTAATTGTATCTTTACCACTCCCGCCAATATATGTGGAAAATATAAGTTCTGTTCCCGTCGAATTTATCTTTGTCACAAAAGAATTCCACTGACCCCATAGGTCAGGATATAAAGGAGCTTTCGTCGGAAAATCATCCGACTCGGTGCTCCCTGCTATATAAACATTGCCGTCAGAATCAACAGCTATATGTTGACCGCAATATATTGCGTCATCGCCCCTTCCTCCCAAATAAGTGGAATAGACGAGCACGGGGTCAATAATAAGAGAAATATCCTTGTTGTAAGAGGCTACTTCAAAACTATATACAAATCTTTTAATAAGCGTTGATTTTTGAGCAGCCGATTGCAAGTTATCAGGGGTGAACGGTAATTGATGAAGCCTGAATTTTCCTGTTAAATAGTTTCGGTTACCTTCGGTTTCCTGGTAAATTACGGGTTTCTTTTGGATCACCCTGCCGCCATCTTTTAGACTGATGGAGAGATCCCCTTGATTGGTAACTTCAAAATTCTCAATTCCACTGTATTGAAATCTGACCTGTGAAGGATCTCCCCCTTTTTTAACAAGGATGTCGTATTCCAATTGCTGATTGTTGCCGTAAAATTTTAGGTGGTGCTTAAGACGTAGTGGTGAATTCTTCTGGACACTCCGCCGAATCAGTATTATTAAGAATCGAATCAACGATTTTAGAGGAGGAGAAAAATGAACTGTCCGGCATGCAA